>JAAZHE010000045.1 GCA_012510855.1 Bacillota bacterium
GCAGTCTCGAAATGGCCGATATTGTACCTTACCAGCCTCCAAGCCTCGGGTGCACCCATTTCCCGGTAAACCTCCTTTAGTGCTGCATCGATCCGGTCCAGCCCTTTGGGAGGTGTCAGTGGGTCGCAGTTTCCAGCCAAGGAAAGATGGGGTCTTGGTGCAATCAGGGCGTTGATAGATGCTGTGGAAAAATGCTTGAGGAGGCTCGGCACATAGTAGTAGATCCCATGCCCATCAAGCCCCCTTGTTTCTATGAGAGCTTCGAAATCCGTCAAGCAGCAGATGTCAACACAAACCTTTATCCGGGTGTCTAAAGCGCTCACCCACCAGGCCATGGTGCTCCCCATGGAGATGCCCAAGGTGGCAATACGACTCCCGTCCACATCAGGACGGGTCTGGAGATAATCTATAGCCTTGAGGCTGTCGTAAACCATAAGGCCCCACAAGACTTGACCCCGCCACAGAAGCTCTTTAAAGAGCTCAGATTCAGTTCTTCCCCAACGCTCACCAAAATTCCAGGCATCGATGGCCAAGGCTCCCCATCCCTGCTGGGCTAAAGCCTCTGCATAGGGAGGATCTTGCAGGTACTCGCGGCCGTGAATGAGCTCATTCTTCCCAAGGTTGTAGCGACCACCGTGGGAGTGGTTAAAGAGCACCACAGGAAACGGCTCCTCAGCGTTTATCGGTCTTGTAAGATATGCCGGCACTACCTCAATACCGTTTAAATCCAGGAGTAAACGCTCCAGCACATACGAACCCCGGTCCTCTTCTCCTAAACGCTTAGCACTCACTGCCCTGTCCCTGGGAGGCAGATCCCCCAAGAGACTATAGAGCAAATCCCTCTGCCTTGTCTGCTGCTCGGCTGTTAGTCTCATGATTCTCCCTCCAAGCTAATAGCTCGCACCTATTTGATCTTAATCCTGAATACCACCGGAAGGTGGCTCTTAACCCCTATGGTCTGGATGATGAGGCCTTCGGGGCTCCGCTCCCACCGCACCTTCTCCTCAAAACCGAGGACCTCTACACCTTCGATGATTCCGTGGAAGTAAGGCTTACGGGAGGCATCCCTCTCAGCCAGGGACCTTATGATAACCTTACCGTCCTCTGGATACTTCAAGACAGCGGCATACAGATTTGTCCCTTTCACGGTGAAGCGAATATCCTCTGGTGTAAACTGTTTTTCTACATTATCGGTGAACTGTCCCTCAGGGATTTGAGTCGGTCCTTCACCTGATTCTCGCCATACCTTGGAATCATAGATGGCCTCTCCGTTAACCCGCAGCCATTCCCCTATCTCTAGCAGAACCTGCTCCTCTTCTTCGGCGATTGTGCCATCTGCTTTGGGGCCGACGTTCAGCAGTAGAGTCCCGTTCTTGCTCACTATATCAACCAGGTCGCAGATGATTTGGTTAGCCGATTTGTAGCTATTGTTTTCTGTGTAGCCCCATGAGTTCTTGCCAATGGCTGTATCAGTCTGCCAGAAGTAAGGTTTAGCCTCAGCAAACTGACCCCTTTCAATATCTACTACCGCTGTTCCAAACATGAAAGCATCGTGCTTGTAGGTGATCGCCACCTCCTGCCCCCATTCGTGGGCTCGGTTGTAATAATAGGCGGCAAACTTCTTGAGGTAGGGCTTAAAGGAATTGTGTTGAATCCACCAGTCAAAATAGACGATGTTTGGTTTGTACTTATCCACCAGCTCACAGCATCTCAACAGCCAATCCTCTAAGAACTCCTCTGTAGGCTCTGGCTTGCCGAAGAGATCATGAAGGTCTGGTTCTGGCATAGCTGGCCAATAGAGGTCACCACGCACCAACGGTTCTTTAATGTCGCTTTCAAACTCCCTTCCATGGCCCATAAAGAACCAGTGTTCAGCGCGGTGTGTTGAAACACCGGCTACTAGGCCCTCTCTGCGAAAGGCTTGGAAGAGCTCTCCTAGGACATCCCGCTTAGGGCCCATGTTAAAGGCATTGTACTCAGAAAGCTCACTCTTATACATCTGAAATCCATCATGGTGTTCCGCCACCGGGATGACATATCTTGCGCCAGCCTGCTTGAAGAGGATAGCCCATTGGCTTGGATCGAATCTGGGAGCAGTAAACATGGGAATAAAATCCTTGTACCCAAAGTCCTTGTGGTGACCGTAAGTCTTAATGTGATGTTCAAACTCCGGTGTTCCCTGAATGTACATGTTTCGAGGGTACCATTCGTTGCCGAAGGCAGGGACAGAGTATACGCCCCAGTGGATGAAGATCCCAAACTTCGCGTTTTGGTACCACCTTGGGACCTGGAAACTGCCCAGGGAATCCCAGTCATCTGAAAACGGACCTTTCTTAATGACTTCTTCAATCCGTGCCAAACTGCTCTTGTAGGTATCCAATTCCGACCCTCCCCCCCACGACTCTTAATTGATTGAGCTACTCATCCATCTGGCTTCACGACCAAGCTCTTCGGTCCACCTCACCTCCTATACGGTAAAGACATTCACCTTCTGTTGCAGCTTCCCTTGGTTCAACTTCCCGTAGAATGATAATGCCTCACTCCAAAATGCCAGATCCGAAGACAAACCAGACAGAAGGCCAAGCCCGCCAAGGGTGAAAGCCAAGCTAGCATCGGGGAAATCCCTTGGAGACTAGGATGTTCCAGCACTGCCGATAAAGGCACGAAGTTGATAGCCGCCAATGGAATTACCACGGTAAAGAAACGGCGAAACCATTGGTTGTAGATGGAAATCGGCACCTGCGCGGCCTCAACGCCTCCATATGTAGCTACATTCACTACTTCCAGGCTGTCTACCGACCAGAAAGACAAAGTTGCCTGCAAAATGAAAAGACCGGCAAACAGCAGACTCCCGCCGCAGATGGAGCCGATAATAAGGAACACCTGCATTGGAGTAAGGGATATACCCAAATTGCGGATTCCCCACCCCAGTACCACTAGCCCCTGAGTAAATCTACCGATCCGCATCAGCTGAAACTCAAGCCCCAGTACCTGCAGCACCGTGCTGCGGGGCCTCAAAAGAATGCGGTCAAAGTCTCCGGATCGTACATAGCGGTGGAGAATATCAAAGCCCCGGGCACCGGCTTCTGCCAAAGCAAAGGCTGTATGTACCATGCCGTAAAACACAGCAACCTGGGATAAAGTCCAATCCTGTAGGCTGCCAAAGCGGACAAACAGCGCCCAGATGGCTAAGAACTCCACACCGGTAATCGCCAAATTGCCCGCGGTCATCATCAGAAATGATGCCGGATACTGCAGTTGACTGCGAGAAGACATGCCAACATATCGAAAGTATAGCCGGATGCTGCCCACTACTGCTATCGTGAACTCTCTTAGGGTGAAGGTGCGCTGCCCCTGCATAACCTCATATCACCCTCCTTGGACTACAACCCGTTGCAGCCCCCGCCTCAAGAGCCGCCTGCCCAAAGCAATCAAAACCGCCGTCCAGATTAGCTGGCGACCAAGGAAAACCCAGACCTCTTCTGGAGCCAGCTCCCCGACAAAAAACCTCGTCGGCGTATCCATTAAGCCCGCGAATGGTAGAATCGCAAACACCTTCTGTGCCCAATCTGGTAAGAGGGGAAGCGGCACCAGCATTCCCGAGAAAACCATCATCACTGCCGGCATCAAGCGGTTGATTCCTTCCCCAGAGATAGTCCAGAACATGGAGATATTCATCAGATTTGTCATAGCACACCCCAAGAGAAGTGCGCCCACCATAGCTAAGAGCCACGCGGCGAGGCTGCTCACTGACGGCAGTTTAAGGGCATAGCTCGGCGGCAGCATAAACAAGGTGACGGCAAAGAGCGGCACTGCCCGCAACACAGTAGGGGCCACCCGCATTGCCACCGCCCGGGCATACCACATTGCATACAAGTCCGCCGGCCGGCAGAGTTCATAGGCTACATTACCGGTCCGGATGAGTTGCTGCACATCTGAATCGCCATCCCAGGGAAGCATGCGGAACATTACCTGCCCTAGCCACACATAACCTACTGCTTGCTCAAGGGCGAGAGGCTGCGGTTTCACTGCCGCCCGGTAAAAAGCCTGCAAAACCATGATCTTGAGAAAACCCCACATCATTTGGGTAGCAATCCCGGCTAGGGCAGCTGCCCTATATTGAAGTAAGAGCAGGAACCGCATCTTGACCATTGATCTATAGGCCTTTACACTCATATTCTGAGCTCCCCATATAACCGGGAGATGACTTCTTCTATAGGTGGATCTTCAATCAGCACATCCCGGACTGCAAATCTTGCCGATAGCTGTGTGAGCAGCTCTACTGGAGTGACTTCATCTGGTTCAAAGCTAAAGTGGGCTTGCCTACCTTCCAGCTTTATCAGCTGCGCTCCAGGAACCTGCTCGGCAATAGCTTCTGCTGCATAGCCGCCATCCAGTTCAACTATTAAGCGTCTCTCATGGGCAACCCGCCTGCGGATTTCCTTCAAGCTTCCGTCCAATAAGATCTTGCCTTTACCGATCACCATTACCCGACTGCAGAGGGCTTCAACATCATCTAGATCATGGGTGGTGAGAATTACGGTGGTACCTATCTCCCTATTCAAGCGCCCTATAAACTCTCTGACCATGAGCTTCGACACTGCGTCTAGACCAATTGTCGGTTCATCAAGGAACAAGATCCGAGGCCTGTGGAGCAATGCCGCCGCAAGTTCGCACCTCATCCGCTGGCCAAGGCTAAGCTGGCGAACAGGGACGTCAATAAGCCCGCCAATCTGAAGGGCATCCACCAGCTCTGCCAGCGCAGTAAGGTAGTCCCCAGGTGATAATTGGTAAATGTCCCGCAGCAGCTCAAAGGAATCGATTACTGGTAAATCCCACCAAAGCTGGGATCGCTGTCCAAACACCACCCCCAGCTCCCTCACGTGGGCAATTCGTTCCTCCCAAGGAACCCGCCCCATCACCCGGCAGACTCCGCCATCGGGAACCAAAATCCCGCTCAGAATCTTGATGGTGGTGGACTTACCGGCACCGTTGGGGCCCAAATAGCCAACCAGCTCTCCCTCCCCTATTTCGAAAGAGATTCCATCGAGGGCCCGGATCGAGTTGTATTCCCGTTTGAATATCCCCCGCACTGCCTGCCGCAGCCCAGCCTGGCGGCGGGGTACCTTGAATGTCTTTTGCAAGCTATGTACGACGATCTGTGTCATGACTGGGCCTCCCACTATTGCCTGTGCACTCACTGGCAGCAAATGAGACAATCACCTGCGCCCCAGCACACTTGAATATTATACCAATTCTAACAATAGGGGGCAATGCCGAATCGGAAAAGCGATAGCAGCCGGGACTAACCATTATCGCTTTTTCGCTACCATCGTGCGAGCTTCAGTGCTCTCGCCCAATCAATGCTGGTATGCAACACTCCAGTATATAGCGCAATATTCACAGTTTTTTGACTACTTCGACAGATTTGTCTGAGTACTATACCCCATAATGAGTCTATACTGTATCGGACGCGAAGTAGTCACCCAACCACTAGATTGCCAGCTCACCTATTTTGTAATGAACGTCCTGTCTCTGACGAGACTATTCAATTTCCAGCGGCTGACAATGCGCTAGACGTCTTCCAAGCGGAAAACCCTCCTGGGATTCTGGTAGAGGAGATGTTCGGCGATACCGATAGCAGTATCAATCGAAAAGACGCCTTCTTCCACCTTCTCTGCCAGTGCTTGACTGATGTTGCGGCGGGCTAGATATAGGTGTCCATAAACCCCATCCACAAAGAGATAGTCGCCTCCAAATCCACAAATCTTGTTGTACGGGACTGCATCAAGAAAATCCGCAAGCGCGCTCACCGCGGCACTCGGTGAGATAATGTGGCTCCAACACATATCGATAAACACATTGGGGAACATTTTGGCCAAAGCCGTGGTGATCCCTTGATAGGGATAGCCGATGTGGAACAAATCAAAGGTTACCTCAGGGTACAGGAGAAATAGATCATTCAATAGAGTAGGATCGCTGTTGGAGAGGATATTTCCATTTCCCTCCAGCAATCCAGTGTGTACCTGGATGACCAACTGCTTTTCATTGCTTACACTTAGAACGTAGTGCATCATGAAATCTTGAAGCTCCCTCGGGAAAACGCTGCCGGACTGGACATCTCTTCGCCTCCAAGCGGCTAAGGCAGAGGCAAAACTATCCCTGGCAACACCGTAACTCACCTGCTCAAACCGCAGGGACCGTACATAGGCTAGGGCAATCTTGAGAGCAACAATCCCCTGAGTCAGTCTCGCTTCCAGCTCCTTTACAAATGCCGCCATCCAGTCGTCTAGGGAGCGAATCTCGCTGCCGTAATTCGCCTCCACCCGGGCCAGAGCATCACCATTGGCATCAACAAACGGCATAATGTAGTCTTCTGGCTGCCATGCGCAGCGAAAGAGGTTTGGGTCAACGCTACAATTGCCTGAGCCAATATCCAGGAGACTAACCTCAATATTGCATAGTTCTTTCAGGACATAACGTGCATGCTCTAGTCGATCTTGCTGCCGAAAGACTTCACCCAGTTCCTCGATGGTCTCTCCCCTAATTCCATCAATGCCGTAAATATCACTAACGGCGATATCTAAAGCACGGCCATAACCGGTATAGCGGCTGGCCTCCCAATATGGCTCAACTAGCTTCCAACGCTGGATAAGAGGCAATCCTGGGTCAACTGCTTTGGCCAGCTCCTCTGGACCCAGCCCCGCAGAGACCAGATCAGAACGCAGGTAATGCATGAGATATTCCGCCAGTATATCCTGGCCCCTATTATCGCTATAGACGTAGTCGTATAAGTGCTCATGGGTGTCAATCACTGGTATGGTTTCCACTGCCTCTAGAATAGCGCGGTATGTCTCGCCCAACACGTTTTTCACCCCTCCTGGAAAATTCTCCCCTTCCGCCTCTCTAGGCATTGTTTCCGTGTTGCAAGACATTTTCCTCCAACCAGTCTGAACAATCATCACTAATTCGAGTTAACCTGTCGACTATTGATTGATGACGACAACCAAGATTCGAATACCTAGATCGGTATCCATATGCGCTCACATGGCCGTGTACGGGTCCTGCGAACAGCGGTTATGCCCACAGGTTCGCGTTGTTAACTGCATGCCATTGGACAACCAAACACCCCGACAAGAACTCCTTGCCGGGGCATAGTCTCTAGATACTTCCAGGAATATCATACTCTCGTGCTAGACTCTGTTAAGTACTTTTTCTCCTCTTTTTCTAAGCATCTATGACGCTAGCGCTAACAAAAACGGCCATCTCATCCTCTGCGATGGCCTTGCGTAATGATTTGACGAGCCCTAATGCCCAATGCTACTGGGTCATCTATCGTAGACGGCGGCGTTTCTGTTGTTGACTTGCCTCAATCCGTTTGAGGTGTTTTCGTGTTGTGCCCTTGTTGGCCTGCGATGGTCTCTGCTTCCGGCGGCGTTCTGCTACAAACACAGTATAGCAGCTGTCATTGATGAATTTGCGGTAGCCTCCAAATACACTTCTCAACTTCTGCTCATACCAGTCAGTCCTTTTTACGACCAGGTACAGCCTGCCGCCCTGTCGCAGCCGGGAGAAACTCCCTTCAATAAACCGCCGCGCCACAGCGAAATCGGTGTGATACGGAGGGTTGCAGGCGATGACATCAAATTGCATGTCGGAATCGATATCCATCAGCCCGTCACTGGGCTGTACCCGTACCTGATGCGCGAGATTTTGCTCACAATTCAGGAGCGTCAATCTTAGAGCCCTAGCATTGGTATCCACGGCCATTACCGTCTGCCGAGACTTCTTGCTGGCCACCACTGCTACAACGCCAGTCCCACAACCCAAGTCGAGACAATGATCATCGGGCGAAATGTCCATCATATCCAGCAAAAAGGCTGTCCCTGCATCTAAATCTCTAGGGGAAAACACTCCCGGAGCTCCCTGAAAATGGCATACTTCGCCGTCAATGGCAACCTGCCAGGAGTAGTAGTCTATCCTCGGCTTCAAGTCCGGCCGGGGCCAACGGGCAAGAAATATTTGTAACCCTCGTGCTCTTGCTGCCTCTGGTCGCAGCTTCTGTACTTCTCTAAAGCATCGGTTTAACTCGTTCACCCAGACAGTTGAGCTGATTCCCTCATCGATCACCGACAGCAACCCACCATTTATGTCCACCTGTGAGGCGATATGGCCAACCATCTCCAGTGCGTACTCTCTCTCGTAGGAATGGGTATCGAAAACTGCGAACTCATACGGCCCACTGGGAACCAGGTCGGTAAGAGTAACACTCATCCGTCTAGTGTAACCTGAGAGCCAAGAGCCTTCACCGGCCGTCTTCTCCGGGGAGCACTGCTCTAGAGACATATCACACAGTGCCGCTACTCGCCGGCAAACATCCAATCCATAATGGCAGTAAGCAGCATAACCTCCCTGCTCTCTCCAGAAGCGAGCCACATGCCCCTCCGCGCTACCCACATCCAGGAGGCACCCGTGTTTACGCAGTTGTGACAGAAGCCCAGCAATGCTCTCCAGCAGCAATCGGGTAGTTCGGATCATCTTATTGACTCCCTTTCCTATGAAGAATATGTTTACCGTGCATTACCGTTCCAAAGAGGCCCATCCAAGTTTGTCCTATAATCCTCGAGTCTACATGACTAGAATACTATAGACATCAGAACTTGTACCGATAGGATGCTTAACATTCAACACTTAATCCACTATTCGGTAGAATTCCTTCACCGTTCATTCTTAAACCTGATCTTGTTATGTCAAATGGTATTCAAACTTACTTCAGCCATGATTCTTAGGGCATTCATTCAAGATAATTCTCTCATGGATGATCACTGGCGATCCCACTTCGAAGATACTAAGCACTATTCTCCATTCGCTAAGCCAGCGGTTCGCTTCTCTGTCAGAATCCGCCCCTAAAGAGCCATGAACCATATTCCATATCCTCGACTCCCCTAATATCGATGGCGGTTAGCGTAAAGTTTTGGTAGGC
>JAAZHE010000046.1 GCA_012510855.1 Bacillota bacterium
GGGTAAAGCAAGGCTTGTGACGGATCCGAGGAACCTAGAGTATTACCACCATTTGGAGCTGGAACTCGAGCAGCTGCGGAAGCAGCTGCGGAAGGTGCAGGAAGCCAGCGGTTTGTTGCCTTTAGAGGGACCAGGGGTCATTGTAGAGGCGGCCGACGCCCCTGGGGGCTACTTGTGGGAAGAAATCGTCCACGATCAGGATATTCGGGAGATTGTCAATAACCTCCACCATGCCGGTGCTAAGGGGGTAGAGATCGGCGGCCGGCGGCTGGGGACCGGCGGCTGGGTAAGATGTGTGGGCCCGGTGGTCGTGGTCAACGGGGAGACAGTAGCCGCTAATCCAATTGTGGTCAAGGCAGTTGGAGATCCTGCTAAACTAAGAGAGAGTCTAGAGGAACTGCAGGAAGTTTTTGCCCGGACAGGGAAACGGTTAGATATTGAGGAGAAAGACAGCATTACTTTGGCTGCAAGATGACGGAGGGGAGAATCATGACGGAGAGGGAAGTCGATGCTCTTGTTAGCTGCGCAATGCAAGCCAGGGAGAAGGCATATGCGCCCTATTCCGGTTTCTCAGTGGGGGCTGCAGTACTTACAGGGAGCGGCGAGATTTACACGGGGTGCAATATCGAGAATGCAAGCTATGGGGCAACCTGCTGTGCTGAACGGGTTGCTCTTTTCAAGGCGATTTCGCAAGGCGAAAGCGAGATACTGATGATAGCGGTGGTAGCCGAAGGAGAGGAAGCGGTGCCGCCATGTGGCATCTGTCGCCAGGTTATGATAGAATTGGCTCCGCAGGCTGTGGTTGTAATGTCCAATCTTGAAGGCAAGCGGGAAAGGTGGACAGTGCAAGAGCTTTTGCCTAACGCTTTCGCCAAGTCTTCCATGGAATAGCCTTGCTGCTAGCCAAGAACAGGGGGGTCATGCGTGGGCTCAGCAGAGGTCGCCATTCGGGTTGAGGAGATAGATGAGCTATCGCCCGGGCTGCTCGAGGCTCTAGTGGCCATGGAAAAGGAGGCCTTCGGCAAAGGCGGCATGAATGAATGGTTTCTGCCACCTTTTGTGCGTTACGGGCGGGTTTTCGTTCTTTGGGTGGAGGGTGACCAGCGGCCGGCGGGCGTTGCAGAGTGCATGAACAGTTGGCAGGAGCCCCAGTGTGTTTACTTATTCGGTGTTTCCCTTAACAAGAAGTGGCGGGGGCAGGGTTTGGGAACCAGATTTCTGCAAGACATCATCGGGCGGCTTAGAATGCAGGGATTCCGGGCTTTAGAATTAACGGTATCTCCCAACAATATGGCTGCCCTGAGGTTGTACCAAGACAAATTGGGGTTTAGAACTATAGCTTTTTGCAAAGATGAATACGGACCCGGTGAAGACCGGCTGCTCTTGCGATTGGAGCCCCTTTAGAGCATGGGTTCACCGTTAAGCAGTGCTGGAAAGGAGGTGACCGATGACTGGTTTTCGGTCTGGATTTGTAGCAGTGGTAGGTCGGCCCAATGTGGGTAAGTCGACTATGATGAACAGCTTATTGGGACAATAGGTTGCCATCGTTTCCGATAAGCCTCAGACGACCAGGAAC
>JAAZHE010000006.1 GCA_012510855.1 Bacillota bacterium
CTATGGTTACAACCGGAATCCCTGCTTCCATCAGTTGGTTAATGGTCTCATTGATTTGGCTCCGGTGTCCGGGACAGACTGCCAAGGCATGAATGCCGATATCCAAGAGTTTAGCAATCGAACCCGCCTCCTGGCCATCCCGCAGTTTGCCGGTTTTCTCTACGATTACTCGGACGTTATGATCCAGGAGCTCTTCCGCTGCTGTGTTGATTCCCGCCTCAATATCCGGACAGAAGCGATACTCCGCCGGGAATACACATCCAATTTTCAACTGATGTTTCCGGGCTAAAGACCTAGCCAACTGGTTCGTTTCATAGCCCATTAGCTTTGCCTGCCTGAGTACCTGCTCCCGGGTTTCTTTCTTGATACCCGGTCGGTTATGTAGAGCCCGGTCTACTGTACCGATGGATACTCCAACGGCTGCTGCGATGTCTTTAATTGTGACTCGCTTGGCCATGTAGGTCACCGCCAAGTTAAATTGTCAAGTTACGTTAACGTTAACGACAGTCTCTTTATTCATCACACACATCAGGAATTCCTTCTGGAAATAGAGCACAAATAAGGAGGCAGTCTTTTCCGACTCATCATCTACTCTCCGAAGGTGATATAATTACCTTTCACAATTGACGTGCCAGGTAATCCCAATTCAGACCTTATATTGGGAGAGCAGCTCTTGCGAGCTGCTCTATAACCGCTGGTTAAGGTATATGGTATTTTGTCTTGGCTCCAACAGGCAGTCGCCTCTCCAGCAACGGAAAGTCTTTTCAGAAGCGTCTTCCACAAGACCTGTTTCCCACCCCAGCTGGTAGACATGTAGGGACACTCTGCTTCTTATTTTCGCTACCACGCGGTCCATTCCCCGCCCTCGAGGCGAGGTAAATTGACCCAGAAGTGAAAAACCAGGCCTATCGCAACGGGCCTGGCTTTGCAGCATAGTGCTCCATAGCTTGCTGTTAGGTACTAGAGCTGTCTACTGCGCCGCTTCCATTCATTCCCTATTCCTTTGATTTGTTGTCCGCTCTATTTTGCAGCGACGGGGTGGGTCCCGTACAGCATTTCATATTCCTGTAAGATCTCTTCTGGAGTAGCTGTCCCGGTGATCCTCAACTTCTTCACCACGATCCTGGCCGCCAGATTGGCGATGAAAATGGCCTCACCCACTTCTGCCCCAGCTGCACTGCAGGCCGTAAAGGCTGAGATAAAGCAATCTCCCGCCCCTACGGGGTCGATGGGGGGCTCGGCGGGTTTTGTTGCAACTGCCAAGATCCTGTCTGAACCGTCAACCCAAATAGCACCCAATTCACCGGCCGTGACTAATACCCGGGCACAATTCAGTCGGCTAAGCTCTAGGGCCCCTTGAACAAGGGTCTCTTTATCAACCGCATCAGGCTCCACCTCTGGAGCTACTGCCTTGAGAAGTTCGACGTGGTTGGGCTTGAGGGTTGCGTGTCTGTATAAATGAATCCGCTCCCTGCTGTCTACCACGATGGGATAATGAGAACCCAGTTGATTGATCTCCTGCCGGACCGCCTCGGTAATCACCCCATTATTGAGCTGATCAGCCACGATCATGCCTTGGTATTCACTGGGTATGCCCCGCAGCCGCTGGATTACCTCCATCTCTGTGTCTGCATCAAGGGGCACCGGGTTTTCAAAATCCAGGCGGGGATCTTCGTACCAAACATCCCCATAGCCATAGCGGATGGGTTTACAGTAGGCAGGGGTGACTCTACCCTTTGCCGTTACCACTAGGGAATCGTCGATGCCCTGCTGGGCCAGCAGTGTTTCCATCTCCCGGCCCCGCCAATCTTGTCCGATAACGGTAAGAAAGCCCACCCGCTTGATCCCCAAGGCCGCCAGGTTAGCCGCTACATTGGCAGCCGCCCCCAAGGACATTCGCTCTCTGAATACAGGCAGAGGAAAATGGGGTGTCTCCCGGGAAAGCTGACTCCTGGTCATATCCGCTTCCCAGTAAACATCGAGGCAGCCATCTCCCACTACCGCTATGGACACATCGGCAAGACTGCTCAGTATCTCCTCCAATCGCCGGCGGCTGAGTTCTGCGAACTGGTCATGCATCATCGGCTTCGTGTTTGCCATTTACTCCCCCTCCCGTTTTCCTTGCGGGCCTCCCGTTAGCAAGCTGTAGAGCTTGGGAATGGTGTCTAGGTGATTTCCCATAATGTAATACCCCCGTCCCCCGAGACTGGTCGGCCGGTTGACTACGTTTTTCCGGGGCCGGTAGTAATAGTGGAAATGGTCCTGTCCCACATCGCTGCGATAATCACCGAGGGGGATGATATCGAAATTGGCGGTGGTCAGCCCCTTCACCTGGTAGCCTTGATTCCGGCTAATGGCGAGGGCCTTCAGGAATACCTCAGCACCAGTTACCGCTGACCCGAAGTTAAGGTAGACACCGCCTTCTAGCTGAGAGACACTGTGGGTAAAAATAGCGAAATCTATACCGCTGGCACCGCCTAGAGCGGCAAAATCCGCAGCAGGGTGCTGGTGGATGATATCTGAGCCAATGCCTATATGAAATGTCGCTGGAATCCCAAGGCTGTAGGCCTGGTAAATGACGCTGTCATCCCTATAGGGAAACTGCTCTGGATGCTTATCCATGTACCACGCCAGACTGGCTCCATAACCCATTCCCTGGGCAAAACCCTCTTTAATAGCCTCATTCATAAAAGCGCCGGTCTCCTCCCACATACCGAAGGAACCGTCTTCAATGGCTCGAGGAACATATTCCGAAGTGCCCCCCAAGTACGCCAGCTCAAAATCATGGATGCTCACTGCACCATTTCCGCCAACATGGGTAATGATACCCCGGCGCATCAGCTCGATGATGTACCGGGAAAGACCGCACTTGATCACGTGGGCTCCCATGAACCAAATCACCGGGCGCTGGTGGCTGCGGGCCTCGCGAATGCTGTCTGCAACCGCCTGTATCTCTGGATGATCCCAGTCCGAAAGCGGATCTCGGCCCGGCACTGCTAGGTTATCGATGGTAACTAGATTCTTGCGCCCACGGGCTGAAAAGGTCTTGGACTTAGTTAAGTCAGCTTTCTTTGGATAAAGATTTTCCCGTTGTATCATCGCCATCTCTCCGTCGTTTGCATGAAATTTTCTCCGGCATCTTTCCAACTATTTCGCCGACCTTGTTTACTCCGCTCTTACAGCCCCCATCTTGTATCCAGGAGCCAGAGTATAGAGGCGTTTTACCGTCGGATCGGCATTCATGTGGGAAGCCACAATCCTACCGACATACAGAATGTGGTCTCCGGTTCCTAACTCAGCTTCCAGTTTGCATTCAAAGTTGGCGACGGCATCTGTCAGAAGCAGTGAATCAATTTCTGCGGCAGGTTCTGTGGCAATGGGAAATTCCTTGAACTTATCTATATCCCGACTTGATTTAGTTCCGTAAAAAAGGGCCGCGTCCGCCATGGAATTAGAGGGAAAGGCAATGACAAACTCCCTGGCGGCTTCGATGGCCTCGCGGGAATAGTGGTTACGGTTAACCGCTATGGCCATCATGGGCGGTTGATGGGAAGTGATCATCGTCCACCCCAGGGTGATAGGATTATACTTCCCCTGTGGGTGCTTGGCGATGGCAATCACGACTTGCTCGGGATACTTGCGGTTTACTGCCTCTGTAAACCTCTTTTGAACCTGCACCGCGCACCACTCCCTCCGTCAGAATTTGCGTTTCAAGTTTAATGTTTCCTCTTAACTCAACGGGATTCCTCCTCCCTGTGCCTTCACCCCTTTGGGTTAACCTCCCATTAACCCAAGAATTAGTCGAACAGCGCCCTGCCGAACAGGGCTTTGGGCAAGGTGAGCCCAAACCGATATAAAAAACTCTCCACACCTAGCGGTGGAGAGCCTGAACGCTCAACGGTATGCACAGCTTATGCACAACTGATCCCGGCTTCTTAGAGCTCCCAAAATGCTGGAACCAGCATGACCAGGATGGTGAAAATCTCAAGTCTACCCAGGATCATGCCGGCACAAAGAACCAGTTTGCTTAAATCCGTTAAGTTGGCAAAGGTCTCAGTAGGACCGACTGACCCAAAGCCTGGACCCACATTGCTCAAAGCTGTAGCAGCCGCCGATGAACTGCTGATTAGGTCCATGCCCTGTGTCAAGAGGATGAGGGTGAATAAGACAAAAAGCAGCCCATATGCCACCAAGAAACCAAGAACATTATGCACCATTTCCTCCGATACAGGCCGGCGATTAACCCGCAGGGGGATCATGGCCTGGGGATGAATCAGCCGGTAGACGTTGCGCCTCAAATACTTGAGGACGACCAATAAGCGGATATGCTTAATCCCACCGCCGGTAGAACCCGCACATGCGCCCAGAATGGTCAGCAGGAGAATTATCGCTCTGCTCAATTCCGGCCACTGTCCGTAATCATCGGCGACAAACCCAGAGGTAGAGACTATTGATAATACATGAAACACTGCATTTTGCAAAGCTTCGCCTGCCGACTCATACAAACCCCTTATGTTCACGGTCACAACTAAAACCGAGATAACGACAATGGTAAAAAACAGCTTCAACTCTTCGTCTCTCGCCAACAACTTACCGTTTCCCATCAACAGCTCAAAATAGAGGGAGAAGTTGATGGAGGCCAGCAGCATGAATAAAGAGATCACCCACTCTACTGCCGGATTGGCGAAACCACCGATACTCGCATTCCTGGTGGAAAAACCGCCTGTACCCATGGTAGCGAAGGCATGGGTAACAGAATCGAACCAGTCCATCCCCGCAGCTTTTAGGGCAATGATCTGCACCAGGGTAAAGGCTACGTAAATCGTATAGAGGATCTGGGCTGTGCGGCCCATCCTGGGAACCAGTTTCTCCGGCGTAGGACCAGGACTTTCTGATTTAAAAATCTGGAATGTCCCTAAACCTACTGCGGGTAAGATAGCTAGAGCCAGCACCAGGATTCCCATACCTCCCAGCCAGTGGGTCATTGCCCGCCAGAGGAGAATGCCGTGGGGCTGGCTTTCAATGTCCCTCAGAATTGTGGCACCGGTGGTGGTAAACCCTGAAACAGCTTCGAAAAAGGCATCTACGGCAGAATCGCAAGTTCCGCCAAGTAGAAAGGGCAGCATGCCAACAGCAGAAGCCAGCAGCCAGCCCATGCCTACAATCATAAACCCTTCCCGGTAACGGACGGTACCGCCTCTAGGAGCCAGCCAATACCCGATTAATCCCACCACCAGCGTGACTGTGATGGACACGACAAAAGCTGTTATATCGGCTTCCCCATAATGGACTGCGACCCCGAGGGATGGGGTCATGGCAGCAGCCTCAACGATGTGTAGTAAGCTTAATACCTTTAAGACGACGCCAAAATCCACCGCCGGACTTCCTTTCCTGGGACTCAAAGAGTCTCTTTACCACCGCCGCTTCCTCTGTTTTGCAGATGACAATTAGGCGGTCATTAGCCTTAATTGCAGTATCGCCCCGGGGGACGATCACGTCGTTATCCCGGATGATGGTGGTAATCAATACTTCCTTGGGAAGAGCCAAATCCTTCAACTGGTGGTCAACCACCGACGATGTCTGCCGGATCAAGAACTCAATAATCTCAGCCTGGCCACCCAAGAGCATGAACAGGGACATCACTGGACCGCCCCGCACCAGCCGCAGGATTTCGCCGGCGGTAATCAAGCTGGGAGTGACCGTTGCGTCAACGCCGATTGCCTGGGCCAAAGACAGATAGTTGGAGCGGCTGACTTTGGCGATGCCTTTACCAGCTCCCAGTTGTTTAGCCAACAGAGATAGCAGTATGTTGTCTTCATCCCGGCCGGTCAGCGCCACGAAGGCATCCATGCCGGCGATGTTTTCTGCCGTCAGGAGTTTTGGATCAGTTCCATCTCCCCAGATAACCAGGGCATGGGGAAGCAACTCTGAGAGTATTTGGCATCTTTTTTCGTCACTTTCAATGATCTTTACTGACATACCGTGATGGTACAGGTTTTCCGCCAGATAATAGGTAATCCTGCTTCCACCTATGATCATCACATGTTTAAACCGTTTAGGAATCAGACCAACGGCATCGCAAAAACTTGTAATCTCAGACCGCTTGGCGGTGATGAAGATGTCATCGCCGGCCTCAATTCTGTCGGAACCCCGGGGTATTATTAACCGCCCTCCTCGGGAGATGGCTGCCACCAAAATGTGGGCTATCTGACCGCACTCCCGGACCGTAATTCCGCTGAGTTTGCTGTTGGGCTTCACCGGCAGCTGTACCATCTGTACCCTGCCCCCAGCAAAATCTCCCATCTGGCCTGCCGGAGAAAAGGTCAAGAGGCGGGTGATTTCATTGGCCGTGGATTTCTCGGGGTTGATCACGTAATCCACAGCAACATCTGTCTTGGAGACCGCTAGGTCCTTGCTGAATTCAGGGTTACGGATCCGGGCAATGGTGCGGCCAACACCTAAAATCTTAGCTGAAAGGCAGGCAATCATGTTGCCTTCGTCGCTGTCAGTAACGGCAATCAACACATCATCACCGTTGACACCGAGCTCCATTAGGGGCTGTTTGAGCAGTCCATTGGCGTACACAGCCAGTACATCGAGATTGTCGCTGACTTTGTCTATTACCTGGGGATTGCGGTCAATGACAACCACATCGTAGTTTTCCTCGACAAGGGTCTCGGCTATCTGATACCCCACTTTGCCGGCACCGACGATAATAACCCGCATTCGGATCCCTCCCTTCATATTCTGTCAACGGCCCCATGATAATACCCTGTATCTGTTCTAGTAGAGCCATTAACAGAATCCATATTGTCCGAAACCTCGGCGGTCAGCCTGCTTTCTCATCCCTCGAGAAATCCTCGATTGTATAACCTCTATCATAGTGCCGCGAACGCCATTTGTCCAGCGGCCCGGCGAAGAAGATCACGTCGAAACACTGTAGA
Source organism: Bacillota bacterium (assembly GCA_012510855.1). Taxonomy (GTDB): domain Bacteria; phylum Bacillota; class Limnochordia; order DTU087; family DTU087; genus DTU087. The sequence goes on from JAAZHE010000006.1 coordinate 6,945, forward strand.
CTTGAGACTTTGAGAATGATAACATGCAATTTGATAGGAGCCAGCCAACTTTCGTTTGCTTTTTTCAACCAAAGCTTAGGAAGCTGTATCCCCAGGGTCACAATATAGTGTATAATAAAAGTATTCAACTATCTTCCCTTGATGGCAGCTCCCCTTGGGAGGGATATTGAATGCAATCCCTGGCACAATATGTGAAATCCAATGAAAAGCAGCGGCTCTCTGGCTTTTTCTCCCTCTACCCGCTTCTCTGTGAGCACATCGCCCGACGTCACCGCCAAGGAGACGTGATAACCACACTCAGCCCCAGCACTATTTACATCGATCTCGAAACGGGAGAGGTTGAGATTCCACCAGCTCAAGAAGACCTAGATCAGTTCCTGCCCTACATATCTCCCGAACAAACTGGACGGCTGAGCCGCGGAGTAGACCAGCGCAGCGACCTTTACTCCCTCGGCGTTGTCTTTTATGAAATGCTCACCGGAACTTTGCCGTTCCAGGCGGAAGACGCCCTCGGCTGGATTTACATGCATTTGTCATCGACGCCCCAGCCGCCCCACTTGGTCAACCCAGAGGTTCCGGAGGCATTGTCGAACATAATATTGAAACTCTTGGCCAAGTCTCCTGATGACCGCTACCACAGCGTCAGCGCGCTGCAGGCTGATTTGGCCAGGTGCCACCGGGAATGGAAAAGAACCGGGACCATTCGCCCATTCCCCCTGGGTCAAGACGATTTATACCAACACCTTTTGGGACAAAAAGAGCTCTTCGGCCGCGACCGGGAGCTGGCAATACTAACAGCAGCCTATAGGGAAGCAAAGCAGGGGCAGCGCCAGGTAGTGCTAGTCTCCGGCTACCCAGGCGTAGGCAAGACGGCCCTGGTCAATACCTTTCGAGCCACCATCAGCAGCGGCAGAGGTTTCTTCCTTTACGGAAAATGCCCCCAGATCATGGGAGAAGTCCCCTACACTCCCTTCCTGGAGGCTGTAACCGTACTCATTCGCCAGTTACTGGCTAAGGGCAAAACTGAGCTCGAGTATTGGAGACGCCGTGTGCGGCAGACTCTAGGACGGCAGGGCGGCGTCCTAACTGAGGTTATTCCGGAACTGATCTCCCTTACCGGGAGCTTTCCTGCTGTCCCGGTTTTACCCCCCAAGGAATCGGAGCACCGTTTTCGCTCGGCCTTCACTGCCCTGCTGGATGTCTTTGCCCATGAGGAGAATCCCTTGGTTTTGTTTCTCGATGATCTTCAGTGGATAGACCCAGCCTCCCTGGAGCTCATCGCTTCCTTGGTGCGGGAAACCAGTGGAGCTCTGCTTTTCATCGGAGCATACAGATCAAACACCGATTGGGCTGTGCAGCAAGCATCGCGCCTCGCCCACGCTCTGATAGATGCGGGAGCCAGTGTACAGAACTTGCATCTAGAGGCCCTTAATCCCCGGGACACTGAGCAAATGGTGAGCAGTATCCTCGGGGACCAAACCGGCGGACTGGAGGAATTGGTGATTGAAGTCTCCCGCAGATCAGGAGGTGTTCCCCTGTACATAAAGCAGTTCCTCCTCAATCTTTACAGCACCGGTGCCCTCACTTTTTCTTCTGACCTACTGACGTGGCAGTATACTGCCAGCCGCCAGGCACCAGTGGATTGGGGAGAAGATGTGGTGGACCTGATCTTGAACAGGGTTAAACAAGTTCCCGCCATGACCTTGGAGATCCTAAAATTGGCCGCTTGTCTAGGCCGCTGGTTCTCGCTGGACACCCTGTCGGCTGCATTAAAACAGCCTGCTGGATCCATCACAGAGCATCTCCAACCTGCCATTGAGCTGGGCATCATCGCGCAGAACTTTTACACCGACGCCAGTCCTGGTGCCAGTGCATATGAGTTTACCCACGACCGGGTGGCCGAAGCTGTTTATTCTTTGCTGTCGGAGGAAGAGAAAAAGCAGGCCCATCTCAAGGCAGGCCGGGCGCTCCTGGATTCCGGAAGCTCAGCCCTAGACGATCCAGAGTTGTTCGCCGCGGTTGACCATTTGAACTATGCCGCGGACCTCATACAAGATCCAGAACAGCGGCTCCTTCTGGCTGAATACAACCTCAAGGCGGCGGTAAGGGCCAGGGCTTCTGTAGCCTTTAATGCTGCCCTTTTATACTCCGAAACGGGCATCAAGCTGCTGCCGCCGGATCATTGGGATTCCCACTATGACCTGTCCTTCAATCTGTACTGTCAGTATTACTGGTGCAAGTTCTTGCTGGAAGGCTTTGCAGCCGCTGAACCAACCTTCCAGCTCTTGATTGAAAAAGCCCGTACCATCGAGGACAAGATCACCCTATATAACGACAAAGCAACCCTGGCCACTGGCTATTACACCGATGAAGAAGCGGTTAGTGCGGGACTTGCTGCCCTGAGGCTCCTCGGGCTGATAATCCCCATGCGGCCCAGCAAGAGCCATCTGATCAAAGAGCTGCTCCATACCCAGTGGCTGCTGAGGGGCAAAACCGCGGATTCGTTACTGGACCTGCCTCCCATGACCGATCCATGGGCGTTCCAGACAATTGCCACCTTGGCCAACCTCATACCACCAGCCACAGTGTTTGATCCAGGACTGTTCGTCTGTATTGTTCTGCAGATGACCAAGATCTCCCTAAGGTACGGCAATTCGCCCTACTCTGCCTTCGCCTTTGCAAGCTATGGCTTCATCTGTGCGGCCCAGCTCAATGCCTTCAATCAAGCTGCCGGTTTTCAGCGGACAGCCCTGATGCTGGCAACCCAGTACGGAGACAACATAAACTACATGGCATATTACATGATCGCCAACTATCTCAACCATTGGCACAAACCATTGTGGGAAAACCTGGATTACGAAGAGCGATCATATCAGCTGGCTGACGAAAATGGAGATGTCCTCTTTGCCGGTGCCGCGCAAGTGGAGATGGTCCTCATCCGCTATGTTTTGGGGGATTCCCTAGAGACACTAAGCCGGCAGATTCAAGTGGCCGTAGCTGCCAATACCCGCTACGGGATCCGTGATCTTGTGGATATCCTGCAGACTGCCCAACAGTACATTGCCAACTTGCGGGGGCAAACAGTAAGCCCCACATCTTTCACCGGCGGAGGATACGATGAGGATACGGTTGGCGCTCGAATGCTGAAGACCGGCTCCAGCATCATCGTCCCCTTCTACTACCTAATGAAAATCCGCTGCCTTTACCTCCACGGGGCTTTTCAAAAAGCATGGGATCTAGTGCTCACCTTGTACCCGGAACGGGAATCCATGATCGGCAAGATCAGCCAACCCGAGTTTGCTTATTGGGTCTGTTTGACGGCAGCAGCCGTTCTCCCCCAGCTGACGGGGACTCAAAAGCGGCAGGCCAAGAAACTCATGAACCGGGAGCTCAGAAATTTACGGCGCTGGTCAAGGGCCTGTGAGGACAACTTCCTGCACAAGTATGAACTGGCCTGTGCTGAACGCTACCGCCTCTCCGGCAAGCGGCAGAAGGCTATCACGGCCTACGATGAAGCAATTAGCTCGGCACTGGTCCAGGGTTGTACCCTGGATGCCGCCATCGCCTGTGAGCTGGCGGCTAAGCTGTATGTCGAGATTGGTCTTGAGCAGAACAAGCAGGCCCATTTCGACAGTGCCTACCGCCTATACGAGAAATACGGGGCAGTGCTCAAAGCCCGGGAGATGCAGGAACAGTACGGTGCAGTGTTTGAAAGGCGTGAACCCGAATCTTATGACAAAGGAACAGCCAAGTCCCCGGATACCAAAGAAACCATACAATCAAACCAGCAACGGGACCGCCCACACAGCCGTGAGGCAGCAGAGGTTGCGGAGCGCATTGCCGAGAAGGCCGACCTCCTAGCCCTCACTGAGGCTTTGGAAAGCCTTTACAGCGAGCAGGATCTGTATGGAGTAGTTGAGCGGCTGATGGAGATCATCGCTGAAAGAGCTGGAGCAGAGCGGGCTTATCTTCTCGCCGCATTTGGTGACGACATCGCCGTCATCGCCGGCAAAGACAGCGGTGCCAGGGCTAGAGTCTTTCCGTCCAGTCCATGGTTTGCTCCGACGCCTTCCCAAAGGACACCAGCTCCTATTAGGGGCTATGCCGAGGGGATAATTCGCTACGCACTCCGTTCCGGTGCTCCTGTTATCGTAGATGATGCCGAACAGGATCCCTTCTTCTCTGACTACAATTTTGATGACGGTTATATACCAAGATCCGTGCTGTGTCTGACTCTCCCGGCCCAGGGCGGCCCTACGCCGGTACTTTACCTAGACAACAACCTTGCAGTCCGGGCCTTTTCCCAGGAACTGGTGGGCCTCGTGCGGCGGCTGGCAAGCCTCATCTTGCAAGTACTGAGCTTAGGTGGAGAGGTAATACGTTCTTCCCAGACAAGTGCCATCTCAGCAGCCAAGGAAACCGTCACCCCTTCCCTTACAGACAAAGAGGCCGAGATCCTCAAGTTAATAGGCGCCGGGCTTTCCAATGCAGAAATTGCCCAGCACCTGCAACTAGCGGAAGGGACTGTAAAGTGGTATACCAATAAGCTCTTTAAGAAACTGGGGGTGGAAACCAGAACCCAGGCAGTAGTCCGGGCCGCGGAGCTGGGACTCTTGGAGCTGGATTAACCTCTTCAGTAAGCCGGCTCATAGGCATACTCCCGATCGAGGGCCACTGCTCTGCCGGTTTTCACAGCTTCTAAGATGGCGAAAATAGTCAAGGCATCGCCGTACTCCAGCTCAGGGGTTACCGCCAGGGGCTCCTGCCCGATGGCTGCTTTGTAAAAATTGACCAGTTCATTGTAGAAGCCCATTTCCGGCTGATAGGGAATCTGTCTGCTTCTACCGTCATTGTAGGCAACGTTGATGACCCCACACTTGGGTTCTTCCAGGTAGATCATCCCTTTTGTGCCGAAGATCCTGAGCCCGATGAGGGGCCTCTGCATTTCCTTACCGGCACAGAAGAAAGAGAAGCTGCCGGTAACACCGCTTTTGAAGCGAAGGGTCGCCTGAATCACTGTATATGGAGCAAAATCCGCAGATTGCTCAACGCCCACCGCCTGGACAATATCTACCGCGCCAAAGATGTGCCTCAGCGCAGCGATATCGTGGACTCCGGTATCATAGAAGACTCCTCCTGGATACTCCGGATGCTGGCGCCACTCCGTTCTGGCGAAACCCTCTTTGGTCATGTCGGCAGGAAAATCTACTACCCTATTGTGGATGAAATACAAGACGTCTCCGATCTCACCAAGGCGCACCAGATCCCGGATAATGTTGTTTTCTTCGTTATAGCGGTAGTTTTCCGCAATCATTACCGGCACATTAAACTGCTTGGGAATTCGCCTTGCTGCCAGTGCCTCGTCTTTGGTGGGAGCGAGGGGTTTCTCGCAAATGATGGGTTTGCCAGCTTGAGCAACCGCTTTGGTGACTTCAAAGTTCAACTCAATGGGAAGCATGATATCAAAGGCATCTATGTCTTCCCTGTTCAGCATTGCTCGGAAATCCTCATAAACATCACCGGAGCCGAGTCCCAGGATGCTCCGCCATCTCTCTAATTTCTGCCGATCAATATCGCAAATGGCCCTGATTTCATAGTTGTCCTGCAGCCTTTGATAGGCAGGATAGCGGAGTTTTTCAAAGGCCAGTCCCACACCGATGATTCCCATTCTCAGCTTTTTCACCTTTAGCACCTCTTTCCATTCCCCTGGGCCGCTGATCCGTGGATGCGGTCAGGGCAATCTGCTTTTCATAGGATAGCCAGCGGGAAGGTAAAGGATGCAGATGATTGTGTCGGGCGTGAATTCACGATGTGGGACCGCCGAGCTTCCCTTCTCAGCTGCAGGACCCCGCTCTATAACTAGCCCCATCCACCAGAATCAAGGCGGAACGGGCCGGTACTGATACTAAATCCCCCTCCAACTGCCGCAGCATAGTGGTGCCTGCCCTGTTCCCATCGACTACAACACCCCAGTCCTGCCCAGGCAAGTCTACCTTAACTGCCTCACAGTTGGCGTTGAAAATCACCACAATCGTCTTCCAAGGGTCGCCGTTGGCATGGTCCCGGAGCGTGTAAGCAACCACGCCTTCGGTCGTTGGCAAGAAACGAAGGTGGTGCCTGACTTCTTCCGCAGTGCCCAGACGGAATGCCGGGTGGGCTTTGCGCAGGGCGATTAAGCCCCGGTAGTATTCAAATACGTCCCGGTAGCGGTGTTTCCGTTCCCAGTCCAGCCAATTGATCTCATCTGGTGAGCGATAGGAATTGCCATCTCCATATTTGGTCCTCAGAAAATCCATACCGGCGTGAAGCAGCGGAATTCCCTGGGATGTCAGCACCACAGCACCGCAGAGTTTGTGCATGGCAATGCGAGTTGCTTTATCGGCATTGGGGCATGATGCCTTGAGTTTGTCCCACAGGGTGAGGTTGTCATGTACCTCCCCGTAGTTGACCGATTGAGCAGGTTCCGCCGCCCAAGGCCATTTGCTGTAGACCACCCTCTGATAGTCCACCTGATCGTGGTAGCATGCTCCCACTATACCGAACTTAACACTTTCTTCCATCCCGGAACCGCCGCTTACAAACCCTGGCGCCTCGGCATGGAAGACATGCCCCCTCAGGCCGTCCCTTAGGTCATCATTGAACACCCCTGTCCCCGGCAGCTGCCGTACATTGCATTTCAGGGACTTGAGGTGATCCGGCAAAGGTGAGCAACCCCCTGTCCAGCCCTCGCCGTACATCATGATGCTGGTGTCTATCGAGTTAAGTGCCATGCGGATCTCGTTGATGGTTGGAATGTCTATCAGGCCCATGAGGTCAAAGCGAAAGCCGTCGATTTTATACTCCTGGGCCCAATAGCGGACTGAATCGACAATGAATTTCCGCACCATGGAACGCTCGGTGGCCAACTCATTGCCGCAGCCGGAACCATTGCTGAAGTTGCCGGAGGAATCCTGCCGATAGTAATATCCTGGAACCAGTTTATTCAGGTTAGAACTGGCGCTGTAATAGGTGTGGTTATATACCACATCCATGTTGACCCTAATGCCTGCTTCTTTTAAGGCCATGATCATCTGCTTGAGTTCCAAGATCCGCACCTCTCCCCGATGAGGATCGGTGGAGTATGAACCTTCCGGAACGTTATAATTGAGGGGATCATAGCCCCAGTTGTACTCTTTGGGTGGCGAAACGGACTCATCGATGGTGGCAAAATCATAGCAAGGCATGAGCTGAACATGGGTAACACCCAGCTCCACCAGGTGACTTAGACCTGTCAGTACCCCCCAAGGACCTCGGGTGTCCCTTTCTGCCAAACCCAAGTACTTGCCCCGGCGCTTAATCCCTGAGCCGGGATGACTGGACATGTCCCGGATGCTGATCTCATAGATGACGGCATCGACAAAGCGGTCCAACGGAGGCCGTGCAAGCTTTTCCCAACCTGGAGGGTGAGTCCTGGCTAGGTCCACCACCATTCCCCGGAGGCCGTTGACGCCGCAGGCCTTAGCATAGGGATCTACAGCTTCCTGGATGGAGCCGTTGACCAGCACTTTGTAGGTGTAGTAAAGCCCGTGGCGGTCTCCCTCTAGCTCTACCATCCAGGTGCCCTGAACGTCCTTGGCCATCGGGATTTCCATCCCCGGGCCCTCGGAACCTGATGGGTATATGACCAGCCACACTCGGCAGGCAGTAGGAGCCCATACTCTAAAGGTTGTACCGTCTGGATGGTAGATAGCCCCAAGCTCCCCATCATAGTGATATCTCTGATAGAACTCCAGGCTGGAAAAGTCCGGATATCTCATAGCTGCATCGTTCCTTTTCAGTTGTAAAGTAGCGGACAACTTAGCGGACATCCATACATTCATCTGCTAACCAAACCAGAGA
>JAAZHE010000007.1 GCA_012510855.1 Bacillota bacterium
ACATAAGGCTCTCTCACATAGAACCTGCCTTCCTCCGATGAGTGTCCGCAAGTAAGGGCTATAACCGGCTTCACTCACCCACCATCCTTAGCAATGGCCCAAACAATATAAAAGACGCCATTGGCGTCTTCGAGCAGACAAAAACACACTTTGGTGAGAACTACGTCACTAGATCTTTACCAGACCGAGGCTGATCGCCAACGCCTCATCAATTTTCATCATCGTATCGGGATCGAGATTAGTAATTTTCTCTTTCAACCGGCGTTTATCAATGGTTCTAATCTGCTCCAGCAAAATAACCGAATCCTTTTCCATATTGTGCTCGGCAGCAGTAATCTCCACATGGGTAGGCAGCTTGGCCTTCTTGATACGCGATGTAATGGCGGCAACAATAGTAGTCGGGCTGTACTTGTTGCCGATGTCGTTCTGCAAGATCAGAACCGGCCGTGTGCCTCCCTGCTCTGAACCTATCACCGGATTCAGATTGGCGTAAAAGATATCACCCCGCTGGATTTGCACAGAAATCACTTAGCCCCCGCTAGTTGCTGTTCATAGTATTCTAAATCAATGTCGTAGTTAAGGTCGCTTTCCTCTGCCAGCTGCAAGTTGAGCTGAGCCATTTCCCTATATCCCTCAATCAGCTCTTCCCGCAGCTTGGAGCGCCGCCGCTCCATCAAATAGAAGCGCATGGCTTCCCGCACAAACTGCCTTCGACTACCCTGAAGCTCTCGTACCGCCTCATCCACCTGTTCCAGCAAAGTACTTGGTAGACAGATCATGATTCGCTTGGTTGAACTCACTTCGAGTAGCCCCTCTCTTGTGGTGAATGCCAACGCATCCATCATTAATCCTATTATATGCAGATTACGGCAACCGTTAAAACTATCCTGCGCTGCTTCCTGTGTACTAATGCCCCATTTAGCACCACTGCAGCGCGCTAAGTTTGTTAAGATAATTCAACCCCAATATGGCTAATTCCTTTCTCTAGGGGAAAAATATCTACTGCCAACTAACAACTGCCGCTACAGGTTCCCATTCCCCCCATCGAGCAATAACCGCTGAGTTTAAGAAACGACACCAAGTCATCTGCGCCCCTGACCTGATGCCGTTTCTCAGCCACAAAACCAGCTTCATCAGCTGGACAGACAAACAGCCGGAACCACAAGATTCCGGCTGTTATTATTCTGCATTTATACCTCACTAGCCAATGGCCAGTTCCGTGTCCTTGTCAAAGAGATGGATCTTGGCCATGTTGAACATGACTTTCAACGGTGCGCCGTCCTGAGCCTTAGTGGTCGGATCCAACCGGGCAACGAAGCTGTGCCGCCCGATGGAGAAGTAAGCGTAGACCTCAGCTCCCATAGGCTCCGTTACGTCAACCATAGCCGTCACGCAAGCCGACTCATCCAACTCAGGTGTCAAGGCAGCATCTTCAATATCCTCAGGTCGAATACCCATCACAACCTCTTTGTTGAGATACTTGTCGATATTCTTGAACTTGGCTACCCTCTCCCGAGCGATGGTCAGCTTGAAGTCTCCGCCGTCAACGATATAATCATCGTTCTCTCTGCGGAGGATGACATCGATGAAGTTCATTGCCGGGCTGCCGATAAACCCATCTACGAAGATATTCACTGGGTCATTGTAAATATCCAGAGGAGCACCTACCTGCTGAATGAATCCATCCCTCATAACCACGATTCGGTCACCCATGGTCATAGCTTCCGTCTGGTCATGGGTTACGTAGATGATGGTTGTCTGCAGGCGGTTATGGAGCTTAGCCAGCTCCGCTCTCATCTGTACACGCAGCTTTGCGTCCAAGTTGGACAGAGGTTCGTCCATCAAGAATACCTTGGGTTCCCGCACAATGGCCCGTCCTACAGCTACACGCTGCCTCTGACCACCGGAGAGAGCCTTGGGCTTTCGATCCAGCAGGTTCTCGATGCCAAGCATCTTGGCAGCAGCCTTGACTCTCTGGTCAATCTCGTGTTTTGGCAGCTTCCGGAGCTTCAAACCGAAAGCCATGTTGTTGTAGACATCCATGTGGGGATACAGTGCGTAGTTCTGGAATACCATTGCAATGTCCCGGTCTTTCGGGGGTATGTCATTAACTACTGTATCGCCGATTAGAATAGTCCCCTCAGTAATCTCTTCCAGGCCGGCGACCATCCTCAAGGTAGTTGACTTCCCGCATCCAGAGGGGCCTACCAGCACGATAAACTCTTTATCTTTAATCTCTAGGTTTGCATTATTAACAGCAATTACATTGCCGAACCGCTTAGTCACATTTTGCAGTGTTACTCCGGCCATTCGTCTATAGACCTCCTTTATATACACATGGCGCGAGTTGCCATTAACCCCTAAACCAGCTAAACGAGACTCGTTTTCTCATCACCCCCCGGGTTCCGTGATTCTATCTACATAGGCGAATATTCAGAGAGATATAAAAACCCGAAGGATACATATTGCATAACTGTAGCTATGACTACAACCCGTAGGCCGGGATACTGCTTCTTCTATTGTTTCTACATCTATATCAAACCGCAGAGCGGTCTACTTCGGGTTACTCTCTTGTTAACATTATTCAACAGCTAATTCTATTATCCTTCCTGCAAAAGCGGTTTTTCTTCGCTAAAGTCCTTCGATTTTCTCCCTTTTCATCCTGAGTCCGGCCAGAAGCTGCTGCAAAACATCAAAAAGCCCCAGGGGTTTTCCCCTGGGGCTTCGGATTCAGCTTGGA
>JAAZHE010000047.1 GCA_012510855.1 Bacillota bacterium
GCCGGCTTTCCCGGTATTCCTCTGAAAATCTCGTGTCCCCATGTAGGAATGCCTTTGGTGGATTCCTTAGAAAAACGTGTAAAATTCTTAGAAGCCGTAGTAACTCACCTGGGCCCTGCGGACGTAGTCCGCTATCACGCTCGGGCTGAAGAAGTGGGCCGAGAACCCGGGCACCGGGAACAATATGATGTTGCCTTGGCAAGGGCAGTTGCTGGCCTATCGGTGCTGTGCGAGTACCTATTGCCCCTAGTTAAGATTGGCGGTATGGCGGTTGCCATGAAGGGGCCCAGTGGGAGACAGGAAGTGAAGGAAGCGGAAAGGGCCTTGAGGATACTGGGCGGAGAGATCCTCGATATTGTAGAACTTAATCTTCCGGGCGGTGATGAGAGGCTGCTGATAGTGATGGCCAAGGTAAAACCAACGCCCCGGGAGTATCCTCGCCGATCCGGAATACCGCAAAGGAAGCCTTTGGTGTAGAGGTCAATGTTGGACATGGGAAGTGAAAGCGTGTTGGGAGCCAGGCCGTCAGGGGACGGCTCTTTTTTGTAAAAGGTGAGTGGTCCCTGGGACAGACCAGTGAGAAGATGGCTTCAGTGGCTTGGCTTGATTTCGGGGCCAAGGTAAGGGCAGGAATGACGTATAGGGAAAGCGAAAAGCAGAGTGAGGTGAGGCAGCCCATTGGGGAGCTGTTGGGAAGGGAGGTAGAGTATGCGGCTGGGTGATGTTTTGAGGGCGATGGGGAAAGATGGTGGCGGCAGCCTAAGAAAGGATGTTCGGGAAGGCCGGGATCGGGTGATGGAAATTCCCGTGTCTGCCATCGAAGCGAATCCTTTTCAGCCCCGCTCAGATTTCGATGAAGGAAGCATGGCAGAGTTGGTCCAGTCCTTGGAGGAGCATGGATTAATTCAGCCGGTGATCGTGCGGCCTTGTCCCGGGGGTTATCAGTTGATTGCCGGTGAACGGAGGTTGAGGGCTGCGAAGGAATTAGGCTGGAAAACCATTCCTGCTGTTGTAAGGGAACTTGACGATGCAGCCAGCGCCCAGTTAGCACTGATTGAGAATCTGCAGCGTGAGGACCTGAGCTATTGGGAAGAGGCTGATGCGTACCAGCGGCTCCTTGATGAGTTTGGGATGACCCAGGAAGAGCTGGCGAGAAAAATCGGCAAGAGCCAGTCTGCCATTGCTAATAAGCTACGGCTGTTGAAGTTGAGTCCCCGGGTTCGGAGTCGTATTTCCCGGGAAATAATGTCTGAGCGCCACTGCCGGGCTCTCTTGGCGCTGGAATCAGAGGAAGCGCAGTTGGAGGTTATCGCGGAAATCGAGAAAAAACAGTTGTCTGTCAAAGAAACAGAAGAACTGGTACGGAGACTGCAGGCACGGGATGGGGGAGAGACCAAACGGCGCCAAAAAGTGGTGCGCTTGTGGCGCGATGCTAGGCTTCTGCAAAATAGTGTGCGGAAGCTGGTAGAAGAGATGCGGGCCGGTGGGGCCGTTGTAGAACTTGAGGAAAAGCAGGAACCAGGACTGCTGGAAATGAGAATCAGAATCGAGGAGAAATCTGATGTTAAGGAAGAAGCGGCAGGAGGACCGGTGGGAGGTAGGTGAAGAAAGTGGGCATCTGTTTAGCCATAGTGAATCAAAAGGGCGGGGTGGGCAAGAGTACCACGGCCGTTAATCTGGGTGCGTGCCTAGCTGAAGCGGGAAGGCGGGTCTTGCTGGTGGATGTTGATCCCCAGGGGAATGCTACCAGTGGAGTGGGGATTGAGAAGAGGCAGCTGGAAGGTTGCATGTATGATGTCCTGATTGAAGGTCGGGATATCGAAGAGGTTATCCTTCCCACCGAGGTTTCGGGGCTAGAAGTGGCGCCGGCTACCCTTGAACTCGCAGGTGCGGAGATAGAGCTGGTGTCCGCCATGTCCCGGGAATACCGACTCAAGGGCTCGCTGGATAGAGTGAAGGACAAGTATGATTATATCCTGATTGATGCTCCGCCTTCCTTGGGTCTTTTGACCATCAATGCACTCAGCGCTGCTACTGCTGCCCTGGTACCTATTCAATGCGAGTATTATGCCTTGGAGGGCGTAAGCCAGTTGATGAGCACAGTCAACCTGGTGAAGGAGCACCTCAACCCCAACCTGGAGATTGCCGGTGTGCTCATGACTATGTACGATGCCCGTACCAACCTTTCTCAACAGGTTGTTGAGGAGGTAAGGCGGTTCTTTGGAGAGAAAGTTTTCACCACCATTATACCGAGGAACGTGAGGTTGAGTGAGGCTCCCCGCCATGGTCAGCCCATTATCCTATATGATCCCCAGTGTCGTGGTGCCCAAGCTTATCGGGATCTCGCCAGGGAGGTGATAGGGGCGTGAGCAGGCAAGCATTAGGCAGAGGTCTGAGGGCGCTAATTCCCCAAGCCCAAGAGGAACGGAGTGAGGAGATTAGGCAAATTCCTGTAAATGCTGTGGAGCCGAATCCCTATCAGCCCCGGCGGCATTTTGATGAAGGGAGTCTGTCAGAGTTAGCCGCTTCCATCAAGGAAAAGGGAGTGCTGCAGCCCATCATGGTACGGGAGAAAGACGGGGTTTTTGAGCTAGTCGCCGGGGAGCGGAGATGGCGGGCAGCGCAGATAGCTGGTCTGGTAGAGATTCCCGCAGTAGTGCGGGAATTGACGGACCGGGAAGTCATGGAAATAGCGCTGATTGAAAACCTGCAGCGGGAGGACCTCAATCCCATCGAGGAAGCCGAGGCCTATGCGGTACTTATGCAGGAGTTCAACCTTACGCAGGAAGAAGTGGCTCAGGCTGTGGGTAAAGGCAGGCCGACCATTGCCAACCGCCTGCGGCTGTTGCGGCTGCCCGAAGTGGTGAGGGCGTGGGTTGCTGAGGGCCGTTTGAGTGCCGGTCACGCCAAAATCCTAGTGGTCTTAGATGATAAGCATGCCGAAGAGCTGGCCCGTCGTTGTGTGGAAGAGGGTTGGTCGGTAAGGCAGCTGGAAGAGTTTCTAGAGGGAGGAACGGGCAGACGAGAAAGAAGCAAGCGGTCTGCAATACGCCGGGAACAAAGCCCTCTGATTCGAGAGGTTGAAGAAAGACTGGAAGAGGTTTTGGGTACACGGGTGAGGATTAAAGATAAAAAAGGCAGAGGGAGAATCGAGGTAGAATATTACTCCGCGGAAGAGCTGAATCGGATACTGGAGGTAATTGGCGGTCAACTCGTAGGTGATTGACTGCTGGTTCAGGCTGGAAAGGGCTAAGAGCCTTGGTACGATGAACCGAGTTACGCAGAGGGCCAGGATGATTAAGAGGTGGGCGCGTTGGGTGACGATGTCTTGGAGAATCTCTTGAGGCGGCTTGAAGCCGGAGAGATAGACCGTGATACAGTGCTTCAGTATATACGGCAAATGCCCTATGAAGACTTAGGTTTTGCGAAGATCGACTATCACCGGGGGCTGCGTCAGGGTTTTCCGGAGGTCATATATTGTGCCAGTAAGACTCCCGAGCAAGTAAGGGAGATCTTTAGGCGGCTGGCGCAGCGATCTCCTCGGGTTTTAGCCACTAGGGCCGACAGCATCATGGCTGCCGCTGTTCAGGAGGTGGTGCCTGAGGCCAGATATCATCCATTGGCTAGGGTTATTACCAAGGGCTTGGAGGAGACCCCCAACGACGTTTGTGGAGAAGTGGCGGTGATATGTGCAGGAACTTCCGACTTGCCGGTGGCTGAGGAGGCGGCTATTACTGCTGAGACGATGGGCAGCTTGGTCACCAGAGTGTACGATGTAGGAGTTGCCGGTCTCCATCGTTTGCTGGGGGAGTTCCAGCGTTTCGAGGAAGCGAAGGCGATAGTGGTGGTAGCCGGCATGGAAGGAGCCCTAGCCAGTGTGGTGGGAGGGATGGTGGACAAGCCAGTGATTGCCGTTCCCACCAGTGTTGGGTACGGCGCTGCCTTTGGCGGTTTAGCTGCACTGTTGGGAATGCTCAACAGCTGCGCCTCCGGTGTGTCGGTGGTGAATATAGATAACGGTTTTGGCGCAGGTTATACAGCTCATTTGATTGCAAGACAAAGCAGATGAGGGCAGGTTATGGCGAGAGTTGTGACAAAGGAGAGCTGCCCAGATATATGGGCAGCTATATGTATATGTATGAAGAGTAGTGTGATAGGGAAGCCAGAATGAGTGTTCCACGTGGAACACTCTGCGGGTTTAGACGGGTTAGTGTAAAGTTATTGTAGGTCATCCAGATAGGAAAATACTGGTGGGGAATAGAAAAGAGATCTCACTGCCATTCCAGGTGGCAGAGCACAAGGCTCTAAGGAGTGAGATCTCTTATGAACATA
>JAAZHE010000048.1 GCA_012510855.1 Bacillota bacterium
CCGCATTAGGCGCGTCCTTTTCAGGGCGGCTTTAACCGCTTCTATCTCCCTGACAAGTCTATCCCGCCCCGCCCGCTGGATATGGGCCGCGTCCCATTTTGATAGCTCTCTCAAAACATCGGCTTTCTGTCTCCTCAGGGAACGGAGGTGCCAGAGGCAGTCAGCAAGCTCCCTTCGCATCTGCCTGCGTCTTCTTTCCAGCTCAGTCAGTTCACCGGCGAGCCGCTGTCTGTCGGTTTCCAAGTACTTAAGTCTCTCGCCCATGGTATCCTGGAGGCGACGCACCTCTCCCATGTTCTCAATGGTCTGGGCCCTGCGTTCCTGCAGGTTTGCAGCAAGTTCCTCGAGCTCCTTGGCCTGAAGCCGCAAGGCAGCCACCGTCTTTTCTGACTGCCTTTGTTCTTCATCAATGTGCGACAGTGCCGACAAAAGCCGCGCTTCTTCTGCAAGGTGGCCCTCGCTTTCTCTAGCGAGCTCTGACCATTCCCGGGCACACAGTGCTTGTCCCAGCTTCTGATACTCCTCTGCCAGGCCTAAGTATTCCCGTGCCTTAGCTGCCGCCTTTTCCAAAGGCTCTAGCTGCCTCTTCAACTCCAAGATTATGTCATTGAGGCGAACCAAATTGGCTTCTGTGTCCGCCAACTTCTTTACTGCCTCCGTCTTCCGGGTGCGGTATTTCCCGATGCCGGCAGCTTCTTCTATGATGAGGCGCCTTTCTTCTGGTCGGCTGGACAAAACCGCGTCAATTTGGCCTTGACCTATAAGCCAGTATCCTTCCCGGCCCAGGCCGGTGTCCAAGAAGAGATCCCTGATATCCCGCAGGCGGCAGGGGGATTTGTTAATCAAGTACTGGCTCTCACCGGAGCGGTATACTCGCCTGGTGACCGTGACTTCATCAAACTCCAGGTTGAGTTGACCCCGGCAGTCTCCCAGGGTCAGGGAGACAGAAGCCATGCCGAGGGGCCCTTTGCCGGCACTGCCGGCGAAGATAACGTCCTGCATGGTATCGCCCCGCAGGGAGCGAGCACTCTGTTCCCCCAATACCCACCGCAATCCATCGGCAATGTTGCTCTTGCCGCTCCCATTGGGGCCAACTATGGCGGTAATGCCCCTGCCGAACTCCAGTTTCGTTCTTTCGCCAAAGGATTTAAATCCGTGGATCTCCAGCTGTTTAAGATACAAGGGGCCACCTCCACTCACTAGGAACCATGGCCTGTCCAGACAGTCTCCATCTCAGCAAAAAGCCCGGCTCAACTCGCCGGACCCTGTAGTATTCTATGAAGAACGGTTTTATCCCTTTTTCCAAAGCCGATTTAACCGCAGACTACTCTGCCCGGCGCTCCAGTCTGGGAAGCTTTCTGTATAGATCCTCCCGGCGTCTTACCCGCAGCGGCACCTTGGGACTCAACAGGGAACCGTGTTCAGTCAAAATGCGCCTAAGTTTCAGCCGCACCCGGGTACGGGCATTGTCCACCGCCTTGGCGTTGACGCCAATAGCAGCCTCGATTTCAGCACTTGAGTAACCCTCCAGGAACATGGAGATCACCGTATATTCGAGGATAGAGAGATGATTCTCCAACACTGTCTTGAGCCTTTGATTAACCATCCGCTCTGCCACAACTTCCTCAGGGTCTACGGAACTATCATCCAAGGGGACGTAATCTAGAATGGTGCGGGTTTCTTCCTGATTGACAAAGGCGTGGATGGAGACAGCATCATTCAAGGCTTTGTGCTTGTTGCCGTTGGTCTGCTTGATCACATTATATATCTTGCGCAGGATACAGATATAAGCGAAGGAAGAAAACTTCACATTTTTCTCCGGGTCATACTCCTCAATGGCACTCAACAGCCCGATCAGGCCCTCCTGCATAAGATCCTCAAACTCCAGGAAACTGGCATAGTGGTTCCGGGCAATGCGCTTTACCATAGGGACATACTTACTCACCAGTTCCTCCCGGGCCTTTTTATCCCCTGCTCTAACCTGCCGGATTAGTTCCAAATCGCGCTCCTGGTTTTTTCCAGCCAAGGCGTTCCCTCCTTGTCCAGCGGTAGATCCCTTTCATATATATTGCTTGTCTACCGGAAATAGAACAGGAGGTAATAGAAAAGCCCCTGCTGACAACAGGAGCTGTGGATAGACTCTAAAACATGACCCAGATGATATAGTCTAGATGGATTGACTCAATGTCTGGGATTTTCACTACTGCCTAGATGTCCCCATCGCCTTTGGCAAGGAATTTCAAGGCGCTCCGGGCGGCATCCTGCTCTGCATCTTTTTTTGTCTTGCCCTGCCCTCTCCCAAGAATCCGGCCCCGCCATTTGACCGCCACATGGAAAGTCTTGTCATGATCGGGGCCCTGTTCATGGTAAACATCATAGATAGGAACATCGGCGCTGTATTGCTGCACCTTCTCCTGCAGAGCGCTCTTGGGATCGATAAAATCCCGACTCTGCCAAATATCCTGTACATCATCTCCCAAGAGCCGCAGGATAAAGTCCCGGCAGGTCTCGTAATCCAATTCCAGATACATGGCGCCGATGACTGCCTCCAAAGCATCACTGAGCAGTGAATCCAGATTGCGGCCCCCGGCTTGGGCCTCCCCCCGGCTGACTAGGAGGTAATCTCCCAGTTTGAGATTACGGGCTTTCTCCGCCAGCGGGTGTTCACTTACTACCACCGAACGAAGCCTTGCCAGTTCCCCCTCAGGAGCCGATGGGAAGCATCGATAAATATACTCACTGATCACCAACGCCAGAACTGCATCACCAAGAAATTCCAACCGTTCGTTATGATACCCAGAGAGCCCCTGTTCGTTGGCATAGGATTTGTGAATCAGGGCTTGATGCAAGAGCTCATAGGATGGAAATGCAACCCCGAGGTGGGTTTCCAAGCGCTTTAAAGCTGCAATTCGTTCCTGGGTCAACCTTTTCGTCATGGCCCACCCCTTTTATTCGTCTTCATTGGTCAGCTTCTTGACTACCAATACTGCATTATGGCCGCCAAATCCAAAGGAATTACTCATAACTACATTGAGTTCCTTGGGACGAGCTACATTGGGTACATAATCCAGATCACAGTTGGGATCCGGCTCCTCATAGTTGATGGTGGGCGGAATCAAGTTGTGTTCCATAGCCAACAGACATGCGATCAATTCTACGCCTCCGGCCGCACCCAAAAGGTGGCCGGTCATGGACTTTGTGGAACTGATGGGCACTGAACCTGCCCGTTGGCCGAAGACCCGTTTGATGGCTACAGTTTCGAAATAGTCATTGTACTTGGTAGAAGTCCCATGGGCATTGATATAGTCCACGTCTTCAGTGGTAAGTCCGGCATCATTTAAAGCCGCCAGCATGGCCCGGGCGGCACCCTCGCCTTCCGGAGCCGGAGTCGTAATATGGTATGCATCACCAGTTGCGCCGTATCCTACCAACTCACCATAAATCTTGGCACCCCGAGCACGGGCGTGTTCCAACTCCTCTAGGATCACAATGCCACTACCCTCACCCATTACAAATCCGTCACGACCGGCATCAAAGGGACGAGATGCCCGTTCCGGTTCATCATTGCGGGTAGACAGGGTCTTGGCTGAGCAAAAACCACCCATGGCCAACTTGCCTATAGGCGCCTCTGCCCCGCCGCTGATCATGATATCGGCGTCTCCCCGTTGAATTACCCGGAATGCATCGCCGATGGAATGTGCTCCAGAGCAGCACGCCGTTACTGTACAAGCATTATGTCCTTTAGCTCCAAACAGGATGGATACCTGCCCAGCAGCCATGTCGGCGATCATCATGGGTACAAAAAAAGGACTGATTCGACTGACACCTTTGGTGACAAGGGTGAGAGCCTGTTCCTCCAGGGTCTCGATCCCCCCTACACCAGAACCAATGAGCACACCGGCCCGTTCCCCCAAGGGAACCTTGTCGTCTAAACCTGCATCGGCCAAGGCCAGGGCAGCAGCAGCCACAGCAAACTGGGTGAAGCGGTCCATGCGGCGGGCGTCTTTCCTATCCATGAAGTCCAACGGTTCAAAATCCGGTACCTCTCCGGCAATCTGTGAAGTGAGGTCACTGGGATCAAACCGGGTGATACGCCTAACACCGGAACGGCCATTGGCTAAACCATCCCAAAAGGCTTTCTTGCCAATGCCTAGAGGTGTGACTACCCCGATCCCGGTCACCACTACTCGCCTCATATTACGTCTCACCTCAATTGGGCCGCCCCCCAGAGGGGATGAGTCCCGTATACACGGGACTCAGAATCCACAGCCTACTCAATCTTATCCTTAATATACCTCACTGCATCACCAACATTGGTGATCTTCTCCGCATCCTCATCGGGGATCTCCAGATCAAATTCTTCCTCCAATGCCATCACCAGCTCCACTAGGTCCAGTGAGTCGGCACCGAGATCATCAACAAAGGAAGCGTCATTGGTCACTTCGTCTGGATCCACGCCAAGCTGTTCTACAACGATCTCTTTGACTCTTTCTAAGACATCCATTCTCCCAGTCACCTCCTTATTTGCCAAGGCTTCATAGCACCGGCTCTAAGACTATTTGTCCTCGGTGGACCAAACAACTAAAGCATCAGTGCATAACCAATCCACCATCAACGTTGATTGTCTGACCGGTGATGTAGCGGGCATCGTCACTGGCGAGGAATGCCACTGCAGCCGCAACATCCTCCGGGCGCCCGATTTCACCCAAGGGAACTTGGTCAAGTAAAGCCTTGCGCTGAGCTTCATTCAGTGCATCGGTCATATCAGAGGCGATAAAGCCCGGGGCAATGCAGTTTACTGTAATCCCGCGGCTGGCAACTTCCCTGGCTAAGCTCTTGCTAAAACCAATTAAGCCGGCTTTAGAAGCAGCATAGTTGGTCTGTCCGGGATTGCCCATCAAGCCGACAACCGATGCGATACTGATTATACGGCCTTGGCGCTGCTTGAGCATAGGACGCAAAACCGCCCGACTAAATAAGAAAGCCCCTTTTAGATTAACATCCAAAACCGCATCCCATTCAGATTCCTGCATCCGCATCAGGAGACCATCTCTGGTGATACCGGCATTATTGACCAAAATGTCAATTCTACCCCACTCAGAGAGGACGGTCTCCACGGCTTCCTTTACCTGGGATTCTACGGTGATATCAACCTTAAGGGCCAACGCAGCGCCACCCAGCTGCTCTATACGGGCGGCGGTCTCCTCACTATTCTGCACATCACAGATGGCAACCTTCGCTCCTTCTCGAGCAAGGCGCAAGGCAATGGCTTGACCGATGCCCCTGCCACCGCCGGTTACTATGGCCACCTTGTTTGCTAGTCCCATCTTACTATACCCCCTTAGGCCATTTCAAGTACTTTTTCCAGCTCTTCCATCTCCTGAAAACCAACCACTGTGACGTTTTTCGAGATGCGCTTAATCAAGCCGGCAAGTACTTTCCCCGGTCCGACTTCAATGAAGGTGTCCACCCCATGGGAAATCAGCTTCTGGATTGTCTCCTCCCAACGCACGGGGCTGTACAGCTGCTTTACCAAGACCTCTTGGATTTCCTCTCCATCTTTGACATAATCTGCCGTCGCGTTGGCTATGACGGGCACCTTCGGGTCCCTTAAAGCTGCACCGGCCAAATCCCTGGCAAAAGCCTCTGCAGCCGGCCGCATCAAGGAGGAGTGGAAAGGCCCGCTTACATCCAGTTCCACAACCCGCCGAGCTCCCTGCTCTCTGCCCAAGCCCATAGCCCTTTCCACTGCGGTACGGTGACCTGAGATAACGATCTGGCCAGGGCAGTTTATATTAGCTGGCTCCACTACCTCTCCCTGGGCTGCCTCTCGGCAAATTGCAGCCACCTTTTCGTAATCTAAGCCCAGCAGCACCGCCATAGTGCCTTTACCGGCAGGCATAGCCGCTTCCATCAGCTGCCCTCTTCTGGCAACCAACGTAACCGCAGTATCAAAGTCAAGGCTTTCCGCTGCAACTAAGGCAGAGTACTCACCGAGGCTGTGGCCAGCGACTACATCGGGCGCAAGTCCATGGGACTTTAGGGCACTACTTAACATAGTGCTGACGGTTAGTAAAGCAGGCTGTGTGTACTCCGTCTGTTTCAGCTTTTCCTCCGGCCCTTCCCAGCAGAGTTCAGCTAGATCATAGCCCAGGAGTTCACTGGCTCTATTCATCAAGGCCATGGCTCCTGGATGCGCCTCAGCTATACTCCTACCCATTCCCAAGTACTGGCTTCCCTGTCCGGGAAAGACCCATGCAGTCTTACCCATACTATCTACCCCACCGCAAGATGGCCGATGCCCAAGTGAGACCTGCGCCAAAGCCCACCAGAGCTACCACATCATCATCTTTAATCATATCAGCTGCAAGGGCCTCATGTAGGGCTATCGGAACGGAAGCAGCAGATGTATTCCCATACCACTGGACATTGACAAATACCTTCTCCTTTGGAATGCCCAGCCGCTTAATGGCTGCATCGATAATCCTAATGTTGGCCTGGTGGGGAATATATACATCTATGTCTGCG
>JAAZHE010000049.1 GCA_012510855.1 Bacillota bacterium
ATCTTCACCGGAAAGCGCCGGAGAACATGGCCTTCTCCCACAACAGGAAAAGCCCACAGCTCCAAATCAGGCCGCTGCCGTTTAAGAGCTTGAGCCAATACCCCTGCCAAGAGGTCTTCTCCATGCCCGTTGCTGATCAGCAAAATGGGGCCGACCTTGCCGCCGCCCTCACGTGACAATTCCCCCACTTGTCCCTCACCCTAGTATACTAAGTCAACAGGCTTCTGCCTGCAACCGACATCTCGTGGCCTTTCGTGTGAAATTGAGCTTCATACAACCGCCGATAAAGCCCATCCTTGGCCATTAGCTCAGTATGAGAACCGCTTTCCACAATTCTCCCTTCATCCAAGACCAAAATCCGGTGGGCATTGCGGATGGTGGAGAGCCGGTGGGCAATTACAAAGGTAGTCCGCCCCGCCATCAAGCGGCCCAAGGCCTCTTGCACCAAGAGTTCTGATTCGGTATCCAAAGCCGATGTCGCCTCATCAAGGATCAAGAGGCGGGGAGCCCGCAGCACTGCCCTGGCTATGGCTATCCGCTGTCTTTGGCCGCCGGACAAGGTAGCACCACGTTCACCCAAAAGGGTCTCATAGCCGTCGGGCAGAGCCATGATAAAATCATGGGCGTTGGCAATCCGGGCTGCTTCTATAACCTCCTGCTCTGTGGCTTGGGGACGACCGAAAAGGATGTTCTCCCGCACAGACACACCAAAGAGGATGGTCTCCTGGGGCACCAAACCGATCTGCTGCCTCAGCTCCCGGAGCGAAAGCTCCCTAAGGTCAATACCGTCCAGACGGACAGTCCCGGAAGTAGGATCATAGAACCTGGGCAGAAGATTCACCAGACTCGTCTTACCGGCCCCGCTGGGACCGACCAAGGCCACTATTTCCCCAGGTTCAACTTCCAGATTGATGTCTCGGAGCACCGGCTGCCCCGGCACATAAGCAAAACTTACGTTTTCAAAGGTCACTCTTCCCTGCACTTTCCCAAGGTGCTTGGGCCTTGCCGGTTCCTTTACAGCTGTATCTACATCCAGCAGTTCGAAAATCCGGTCGGCGGCACCCAAGGCCTGCTGCCAGGTAGCGTAGGCCCTGGTCAGGGAATTGACCGGCTGTGAGATCATGCCGATATACCCCAAGAATCCCACCAACTCTCCTGGGGTTAGGCGTCCAGCCACCACTTCCCGGCTGCCGTACCAAAGGACTACCAGCATACCGCCCACCAACAGCAGCTCTGTAGCCGGCCGTACCACCGCCACGAGGTTGGCAGATTTCATGCCGGCGGCGAAGCTCCGCTCATTTTCCTCGGCAAACCGCTCTTGTTCGCGATCCTCCATGCTAAAGGCCTGGATTATCCGAATTCCCATTAGTGACTCCTGCAGAATAGCAGTGAGGTTAGCTATCCGCTCCTGAACAGTCTTGCTCAAGCTACGCAGCCGGCTGCCGTAACGATTAGCAGCCAGCATCAGCAAGGGAAAAACCGTTAGAGTCACCAGGGCCAGTTTCCAATGGAGAATAACCAAGGCAGCGATAATACCCAAGAGGATAAAGCTGTCCTTCCAAAGGTCCGGCAGGCTGTTGGCCAAGCTGTTTTGGATCAAACTCACATCACTGGTGACTCGGCTGACGGCTTCACCGGTCTTTCTTTCCTGATGAAAGGCCAAGGTTAAGCGGTGCAGCTGTTCAACGATTTCGTTTCTAAGCTCAACTACCACCCGCTGGGAAACAAAGGCCATGCAGTAAATCGCTGCATATGTAAAAAGCCCCTTGAAGACAAACAGCAATAAGACCATCAGAATGAAATAGTTCAAGTACTGCAGGGAGCCTTCCAGGGACTCGGTTTGGATCAATAGATGGTCAAACAGTCCTCGGCCCAGCAGTAAAGGCAGGGCTACCTGTACCGCAGCCAAAATAAGCACACTAATAAGACCAGCACTCATATGAAGCCAGTGTGGTCTTACGTAGCTAAGCAATCGCCTGGTGGTGTTTTTTCTTCTGTCGGCACCTTCGCCCATTTCTTTCCCTTCTTTTCCCTTGCCGTGCTCTAGACCCCAAGGGCAGCAGCCAGGATTTCCGCAATCCTGTGGGCAGCACCGTGGCTACCCATCACCTGTTTGAGACGGTTAGACATAGCCCTCAGCTTTTCTGGATTGCGCATGAGACTGCCTACCGCAATGGCCACATCCTCAGGGCCAAGGAACCCCATGAGTTCCGGCACGATCTCCTCCTGCGCCTTCATATTAGGCAGGGCGGTAAATCGGATCCGCTTGGCAGCTGCCAATACTGACTTGCGCTTGAGGTGTTTCCCAATCAAGGGAATGCCTCCCACTAGCCCCGGTATCCCCTCTAGGGGAATAAGCTCCGGCTTGTTTAGGGGCGTCACCACTACCATAGGCAGCCCGACAGCGGCCATCTCTGCAGTATTGCTTCCCGGTATGGTTATGGCCAGGGAAGCTAACCCCATGAGATCGTGCTGCCATCCCTGCACCGCCGCCAGGGATAGGCCTCCCGAAGTTCTAATCCGCCACACGCGCCCCCGGGAACATCCCGGATGCCGATACTCTGCCAGCCCAGGCGACTCAACGCCGGGGTCTTGGTCCCGGAAGCTCCCGGCACTAGACCTTTGTTCGATAATCTCGCCACCGGAACCTTCCAGTAAAGAATCGGGAGCTGACAACACATCCCTTAGAAAGTCCTCACTTGCAAAGGGAGAGATACTGATCACAAACTGAACTGTCTTTAGATCCCGGCTGATAATCTCAGCACTCCGTAAGAACATAGGCAGCACATACCGAAACTCCGCTGGACGGCTGCCGGGAAAGAGGGCAATCACAGTTCTATCCCGGTCAAGCCCTAGAGCTTCAGAAAACTCCCCCGCCTCCCAATGGGGTTCAACGGCATCCAGCATCAAATCGCCCACCACAAACAGCTTGTCCTGCGAAGCCCCTGCCCTAATGGCCTTGATCCTTGCCTGCTCATCGGGAAGCAGGAAACCGGAGAAACTTCCAATCCAACGCACCCAGCCGTGGGTATAGGCATAAGCAGGATACCCCAGCCGCCGGGCCAAGAGCACGGCATAGAGTAAGTCTCCCCCCAGAAAGAGGACGACACCCCTGCCCCGGGGCTGGAAACCAGGGAGCTGCCTTCCCAAGAGAGCAAAGTAGAGCGTCTGCCGGGCATCAAAGATCCGTTTTACATCCGGCAGGGCAGCGACCACCGCTCCCTCCCGTCCCGAAGCAAAGGTACAGGGAGGAGTAAAGACGGTGATCTCAGCAGCGGGTATTCTTTCGGCAATAGCCCTCACTGCCGGGGTAAGCCAAGTAGCCACCTCGCCGGGGCTATTGGCGGTAATGATTATGTCTATTTTATTATCCATCGCTCCCAGCTTTGCCCCTTTTACATGTTTTGCCTCAACCGCAGAATGCCAAGTATAGGTGCCAAGTCTATCTCAAGTTCAAGACTGATTCTCGCCGGTTCCCCTTCCCTGCCTGGCGATATCCAAGACTATCCTGGCAGCTTTGGCAATGGCGCCGCCTTCACCCAACTTCCGTCTCAACTCTGCATAATCAGCTTCAATCCGGCGCCGCTCATCCTCCCGCCAAATTCTCTCCAAGTGAACCGCAATGTTCTCGGGAGTGCTATCGTTCTGCAGAAGTTCTGGAATTATTTCCCGCCCGGCTACAATATTGGGCAGCGCTATGTAGGGTATCCGCACCAACATCTTGGCCACATAGTATGTCGAGGGCGAAATGCGGTATATAGCGACCTGGGGAACACCGAGAAGGGCAGTCTCTAAAGTGGCGGTGCCGCAGGCAACTAAAGCCAAATCAACGGCGCTCAATACTCCATATGTCTGCCCCTGGATGACATGGATGTTGTCCCATGAACCCCCTGATAACTTCCGGATCTCCTCTACAGGTGTCGACTGAGCCGCCGCCACCACGGGTTCAACTCCAGGAACCTTCCGGCCGAGAAGCTTCACCGCCTTGAGCATGATGGAAAGATGGGCCTTGATCTCCTGGGAGCGGCTCCCCGGCAAGAGGGCGATCAGCGGCACATCCTCTGGGAGCCCCAACATGCGTCGGGCTTCATCCCGCGGGATTCGCTCCGGCACTATATCCAGCAGCGGATGACCTACAAACTCAACATCGGCGCCGGCTTCCTTATATACATCATACTCAAACGGCCAGACAGATACGATCTTGGTCACCGTCTGCGCTACCTTCTCTGCCCGTCCTCGGCCCCATGCCCACGCAGAGGGACTAAAATAGTAGACAGAAGGAATTCCCTTCCGTTTAAGGATTTCCGCAAAGCGCATATTGAATCCAGGGAAATCGATGAGTACCACGACATCTGGCTGTTGGCGGTCAACTATCTCCCCAAGCTTGAGCAAAACCCGCCGCAGGACCTGCACACCCCTTAGTGCCTCTAGGAAGCCAATGGTGCTGATGGAGGTGGGATTAAAGAGTAGTCTAACCCCTGCTTCCTTCATCAACGTGCCACCCATCCCCATGAGACGAGTGTCGGGCTGCTGCCGCAGAATCTCCTTCGCAAGGTAGGAACCATGCAGATCGCCGGAGGCCTCACCTGCCACCAGCATCACTTTGAGCCTCCGCATCACTATCACTTCCTATCCTATAGCTGCTTGGGATTCACACCGGCCGAATCCATTTCCTGTTCATCAACCAGAACGATGGCAACCCCAGCTGCATCGGCCTGTCGAATCAAAGCATCTCTATCCATCACTAGTGTCTTCCCGGCCTCCAAGGCGATCACTTGAATGCCGGCTTCGATGGCCGTCTGCAAGGTGCCTTGGCCAATGGTGGGGAGATCAAACCGCATGTCCTGGGCTGGTTTAGCAACTTTTACGACAACGCCCCCGCCCTGGGCGAGGCGCCCTCCCCGGGAGATAGTAGCATCGGTGCCGTCGATAGCCTCTACCGCTAGGACTGCTCCATCCTTTACCACCACTGTCTGGCCGATATCCAGGCCGGCTATGGCTTTGGCAATCCGCCATCCGTAGCGAATATCCGCCCAAGCCCCGCTACTGGGCTGTCCGTTTGTCAAAACCCCGGGGCCCGGCATGATCTCCTGCAGCAGGTCTATCTGAGGCCGCACCGTCATGCCTTCCCTGGCCAAATCATCGACGAAGGCCTCAATCACAGCATTGTCATTCTTCTCCCCCAGGCCCGCCAAGAGCCGCCGGATTCGCTCATCCAAATGGAGGTTGCCAAACAAGAGCCCTTTAGAAACCCCACCTATCAAGTAAACATCTTGAACCTTTTCCATTTTAAGGATGTCGATGATGGACTGCCACTGGCCCAGCGTTACTGGATAATTGGCATGGGCTAGCCGGGCAAGCTCTGGAGCTACTTCACCTAAGAGCCCCACTACTATCACCCGGTACCCTTGGGCCCGGGCCCCTTGAGCCGCAACCAGCGGCAAATTTCCCTTGCCTGCCAAAATCGCTATGGTCGGCATACATCTGGCCTCCCCTGCCGTTAGCTTCAAAGCTAATTTAGAAAAGAAAATCCCGCTCTTAGGATAACAGGCAGCGGGATACCTGGGCTAAAACAGCCATTGGACGATCATGGTGGCCACGACTCCTGCCAAGACCATCAACATCGAACCTTCAATCAGCAGGGCTTCCCTGGTGCCGAAACGCTCCTCTACTTCTCTAGGTCTCCGACGGGTCTCCCGATACCACCGCAGGAAATGGATGACACTGGGAAAGTACTCCGGAACAGCTTGACAGTACGCGTCATAGGCTTCTCCATACTCCTGCCGCAGTTTGGCTTCTTCGACAGGGTGCACGTAACGCAGTCTAGCAAAGCCCAGAGCAGCCAGCATCAAGTAAGCCGGCCACCATTGGGACATTAGGGCGATGCCAATGCCGACCAGCACATTACCCCAGGCGTCTGGGCGGCGGACCAGCCCATACGGACCCTTGGTGATGAGCCGGCCCTGTTTGAGCAAGCTCTCGAGTCCAGGCCTATGCCCGGCACTCCACCAACGGATCACTTCTCCCAAGATAAGGCAGATACCGCCTCGCCAAAGGGATTCCCCAGCGGGTCGTGACCAAAGCGCGATCAGCAGCACTACAGGCACAGGAAGTACATTGCGCAAGCGGTAAACCAGGCCTTCTTGCACAACGCTGTAGGTCTCTACAAAACCCCGAGATCTGAGGACAATACTTTTTCGCATGTTATCACTACCTGCAGATCCCCCTGTCCGCACTGCGTAAGAATCTCAATAGATGATCGATTTCTTCATAGCCCGCGAGCTCCTGTTCCATCTGTTCGATGGCCTGTGTGATGTTTAGATTGGACCGGTACAGAATCTTGTATGCTCGCTTGATCTCCATCCGCAGTTCGGGGCTAAGGCCGTTGCGGCGTAAACCGACGATGTTGATACCATATGGCTTAGCAGGATTACCATCAACAATGATGTAAGGGGGAACATCTTTAGTTACCATGGTGTGGGCACCCACCATCGCCATGCGGCCGATCTTGGTGAACTGGTGAACTCCCACAAGACCCCCGATTACCACACGGTCCTCGATGGTCACATGCCCACCAATCCCACTACCATGGGAGATAATCACATTGTTGCCCAGCTGGCAGTCATGGCCTACATGCACATAAGACATGATCAAGCAATTATTGCCGATGCGTGTTTCTCCGCCGCCGCCTTCGGTACCTCTGCTGATGGTAGCATATTCCCGGATGATATTATTGTCTCCGATAAAGAGATAAGTTTTCTCGCCCCTAAACTTCAGATCCTGGGGCTCATTGCCAACTACGGCACCGGCATAGATCTTGTTATTCTTCCCGATGACCGTCCATCCTTCTATGATCACCCTCGGGCCTATCTTGGTGCCGTCTCCGATATCCACATCGGGGCCAATGATGCTGTAAGGCCCGATCTCTACATCATTACCGATGATCGCGTTGGGATGTACAATCGCGGTCGGATGAATTTTCCTGCGAATATGAACTACTTTACCATCCTTCGATGTTTCTGTCTGACTCACTACGTCTCCCCCTCTGGAGTACCAGCTGCTGGTCCTCCTATCCCTATAGAACCTCATCCGAGCCCGCAAGCTCGTAACCCGACACTATTCTTCCAGGGCAGCAATCATAAACATAAACTCTGCCTCTGCCGCTTTTTCATCACCGACGTAGGCTACACCCTGACATTTTCCAGTTGACCGGCGCAGCTGAAGGATCTCCACTTCCAGACGCAGCTGATCCCCGGGCACCACTGGCCTGCGAAAGCGGGCTTTATCGACACCGGCTAAAAGCGGAACCTTTTTCCCTGTCCCGTGTTCTTGGGGATCCATTACCACCAGCCCGCCTACCTGGGCAAGGCTTTCCAGAATCAAGACACCAGGCATGATGGGTCTCCCCGGGTAATGGCCGGTGAAATGGGGCTCATTGATAGTAACATTCTTAATAGCTACAGCCCGTTTGCCAGGCTCCAGTTGCAGCACTTGATCAACCATCAGAAACGGATATCTGTGGGGCAAACGGTTCTGGATGGCCAAAATATCCAACATATACCCTTCCCCTTTCACTTCTACCCCATTGTAATGCCTGGCCCATTACCTGTCAAGAAACCCATCAGCGACCCATCAGCTGCGTATCTCGGCATCAGATGTCAGCTGTGATGATCTGCGAAGAGTCACCGATGTTTAGGCGGCTGAACCTACCCTGAACAACAGCCTTGTCCCCCACCAGGGAGTGCTCCAGCAAGATATCGGCCACGTAAGCCCCTTCATTAACAATGCTGTCTCTGATCAAGGCATTGGTAATCTGCGCGCCGCTGGCGATGGATACATAAGGGCCGATCAAGCAATTCTCCAAAACAGCAGAAGGATCAATGTACACCGGAGGTATTACGATCACGTCTGAGCGGTTGGAAAAAGGAGTATAACCATTGTTGGCCAGAAGGTGGCGGTTGGTGGCAAGGAGTGTCTCGGGATTCCCACAGTCTAGCCAATGGTCAACACCGAAAAGCTCCATGACTTCGCCGGCCTCGAGCATCCGCTGCAAACCGTCGGTAAGCTGAAACTCCCCTCCCTTTCGGATATCCCCTTGGATGATCTCCGATAAGCTCCGGTAGAGCAGTTCGCTATTGGTTATATAATAGATGCCCACCACAGCCAGATTGGTCGGAGGCCTTTCCGGCTTTTCCATGAGCTGAACAATGCGGTTGCCCTCCAGCTGCACCACACCGAAACTGCTGGGATTATCAACCTCTCTGACCCCAATTGCAGTAACTCCCCGGGCAAGTACCGAGCCAAGATCCGCTTCAACTATTGTATCTCCCAGGACGATGAGGATAGGCTCACCGGACTTTACGCAATCCTTGGTCAGCCAGATGGCATGTCCTAAACCGAGCCGCTCCTCCTGCTCGATAACATGCACCTTGAGATCATATGTATTCTTGACATAATCGACGATTTTTTCTCCCAAGTATCCGACTACCAGTACAACTTCATCTACCCCTGCGGGCCTCAGGCTGTCCAAGATATGTCCCAAAATGGGCCGGCCAGCCACGTGCACCAGTGCCTTTGGTACCGTGTGGGTGTGGGGCCTTAACCGACTTCCGACCCCCGCCACAGGCAGTATAGCTTTCACCGTTCAGCACTCCAATCATGAAGAACCCTTTGTTTTTAGTATTTCCTGCATAAGTCCCCGGTTCAGCTCATGCCCGGAACGCACAGCAACAATATGGGCATGTAAGAATCCCAGTAAACCCATATCGCCTACCACATCGAGGATCTTGTGTCTCACTATCTCATCATGGTAGCGGAGAGCATTGCGGTATCCGTCATCGTCTACGATCACGACACAGTCCATATCGCCGCCCTGCCCTAAGCCTTGACTGCGCAGAAACTCAATATCCCGGCCGAAGACCAAAGTCCGGGCTCGAGCCAACTCTCGGCCAAATACGTCTGCAGTAATGGTGTACTCCCCAAATTGCGTCCCGACTACTGGATGATCAGTCACGAAGGTGTAAGTGATCTTCAATTCATCGGCTGGTACGGCAATCATGTGACTTCCATTGCGGGATACCCATACGGGTTTGTTCAGCCGGAGGTACTGTCGAGGTACGCCCTGTTTGATGATACCCACCCTTTGGATCAGATCAACAAAAGCCTGGGCGCTGCCGTCACCGAGGGGGATTTCTCCTGCATCCAGCTCCACGATAGCGTTATCCAAGCCCATCCCCCGTAGAGCTGCTATCAGGTGTTCTACCGTCATTACTTGCGCCACACCATTTCCTAAAGTGGTGTTCCGGTTAGTTGCCACAATATGGTCAGCGGTGGCCGGAATTTCCGGTTTACCGGGTAAGTCTATCCGCCGGAAAACGATGCCTGTATTGGCAGGAGCTGGCAACAACCGCATAAAGACCGGGACCCCCGAGTGGAGAGCCTTGCCGGCGTATTCCACGGGTGCCCGCAGCGTTTGCTGCTCTGTCAATATCCCACCTTCTCCCTCAACAAAATAATATATCGGTACAAATCGTACCTCAATTCTTCTTCGTTCGAGATGATAGGTCCCGTTTCCTTCCTATGATGTGCCCAAAGGGATGACTTGACCCATCATCCCTAGGACATTAAGAGCCGCTTGTATTTCTTGCCAATTTCCGACTGTGGCTGTGCGAAAATCTCCGCGGGGGCACCTTCTTCTACTATTTTGCCGTGATCCATCAAGATAATACGGTCAGCCACCTTTAGGGCGAAGGATACCTCGTGGGTGACGATGATCATGGTAGCTTTACTGCTGCGGGCCAAATCCTCCATGACATCCAAGACTTCTCCCACCAAAATGGGATCCAATGAAGCGGTGGGCTCATCTAGCAGCATGATCTCGGGATTCAACGCCAAGGCCCGGGCAATACCCACCCGCTGCTGCTGACCGCCGGACAACTCATCGGGGAGACTGTCGGCATTGCCCAACAGTCCCACCTTACCCAGGGCTTCCAGGGCATTGGCTTCAGCTTCTTCGGCGTCCATGCCGCTGAGCACCGGACCGAACATCACATTTTCCTTCACGGTCAGACGCTTGATCAAGTTGAAATGCTGAAATACAAATCCAACCCGGCGGCGGAACTCAAGGAGCTCCTGGGGGGACATGTCCATCACTGACTGTTCCTTGAACAGGACTTCCCCCCGATCCGGTTCTGTCAAGCGGTTGATGCAGCGGATCAAAGTGGATTTGCCGCAGCCGCTGGGACCCATGACCACTAGGATCTCGCCCTGGGAGACGTTTAGACTAACGCCATCGAGGGCCACTTTCTTGCCATAGCTTTTTTCCAGATCATATACTTGCAACATAGCATCCACCTCATATCAGCGAAGGTAGTCCCGCTGCCTCCCAACCCATGCTGTCTTCCGTTTTAACTAGCGCTGCAAAGAAAGGAGATTTGCTGCTGCGAAAGCTGCTATCCATCTTGCTCCAGTAGCTATTTGAACCGAGAGTTCAGATGCCGCCTGTCCCCGGACTTATCGTTCCGAGGGTCTAGCGGGATCGCCTACAATTCCTTTAACATCTGATGCTGTGTCCCATCCCTGGTTGGAAGGCAAAGGCACTACCTTCGCTTAAATTCCCTGTTGACCAGCTGCTGCCAACAGGAGTCTACTTGAACCGCTGCCGCCTTCGGTTCAGCATATACATGAGACCGGGCCGGCCTGAAGGAATCACAATCTCCTGCATGATTTGCACATAAGGCAGTCCCAGGGCTTGTCCTGCCATCATTTCATTGACATCCACCGGACTGAACTTCTCACAGAAAGTGGCTGTCACCAATCCCAAGAAGGCTCCCAGCACTCCGATATGCCCTAGATTCAGCAAAGGTATCTCGGCCTTCGAAGCGACATAGATCGAGAGCAGCAGTACAGTGCCTAAAGCAGCTCCCAGGATCTTCACCGGATCAAACAGCCTTCTCCAACCCTTAACCGCCCGCCGTTGGGCAAGGATTCTCTTCATGGTGCTGAAAATAGAAGCGTGATCCAGCACCAGGGAGCCCAGGGTAAAGACCACCGCCAGCAAACCGGCGATAATGGCCCGCACCTCCTGGAGCACTCTAACCAGCTCCGCCCGGGCATCGGGATTGACTACTGCCACCGGCATGGTAAAGGTGGTGGCATAGCGGTTATCTAGAGCTTCCTGAATTAGCTTTTCAGCTTCCTTGCCCTTGACAACCCCTTTGTCCAAAACCAGCTGAATCTGGTCCCCAGGAATGACTTCACCGGCGATGTAGCTGTCAATCAGGTTGATAGACTGACCGATCTCTTCATCCCGCAGGTCAGGAAGACTATCCTTTACTTTCCGAATCTGCTCGATAACCGCCTCGATATCTACCGATTGGACAGCATTAATCCGATCGGCCACATCGGCCAGGCTTTCTTTCATAGCTTGTATATCCAAGTTCTGGAGAGAATTAAGGTCCGTCTCGCCTTCTGTACCTGTCAGACTCCTAAACAGTTTGTCCATTAAGAGGGAGATCACCAGGCTGCCGGGGACAGATTCATCTCCCACAATACCGCTGTTTAACTGCCTGATCTGCTGCTGGAGCTGTTCCAGTTGAATCAGTGCCTGCTCAAAGGTCTTAAGCGTATCTTCGGCATTGGCTACAGTCTCATTGGCAGAGCTGGCTAGGGCCTCCAGCTCATCCAAGAGGACCATGCTTTCATCGATGGTCTGAATTAGCTGATAACGCTCATTGGTGATGTTTACCTCACCGATGCTGCGTCCCACCCGATTGTCCCCGGTAATCTTATATCCAGTCCGGACCATGGCGGCACTGACATCGGAGATATCCCCTTGGATAATCACTCCCGAGGCCTCGCCATTGGTTATGTCAGTGATCTCGACGATGATATTATCGCCGCTGACGGGATCCCCCACGTTAAGGGGCACATCAGCCGACCCCTGCAAGACGATTTTATTGCCTACATGGAGCGGCTCCAGACCGGTTATGGGGATCCTAACCTGGGATGCGTAATTGAGCAAGAAAGTCTTCATTTCTGCCAGAGTTTTGATGAAGGACTTGGTGGCATCCCCGGTGTTCTCTAGGGTGACGTTTTCCAGCACTGCCGGATTATAAGCTTCCTGCAGCACATCCATAATCTCATCGGCCACCCTGCCGATATCTTCAACTTCGTATCCGATGGGAAAGCGCACTTCCAAGATTTCATACTGGTTAATGATCTTCCGCACCGCTTCAGTTACCTGCTGATTGTCTTCTACAGAGTTGAGCAGCACATAGAGGTTATCTGAGTCCCTGAATACAAGACGTACTCCAGGGATTTTCTCTACCTCATTGATAATCTGATTGCGAAAACCAGGGTGGACTCCTTGAATCACCACACTGGGCTGAATCATCATGGTCATGCCCGCACTGCCAGGCAAGTCATAAAGAGTACTCCGGATAGTCTGAAGTCTCTCCTTGGTCTCCAGTTCCGGGGGCAGGGATATGAAAATATTAGCCTTACCGGCAATGGTCACACCCTCTTTATACGTAGCACCAGGAAGTTCCTTGGCGATCAGTTCCTCAAGGCCCTGAATGCCGGCCTCCCGGGCTTCTTCCCTAAGATGCAGAATTAAGTCATATTCACCATATTCACCGATGAGTCCGTCGATGGTATCACCGAAGTATGAGTCAACGGCCCGGGCCACACCTGTTGAAAGAACCGTTCCCACCAAGATGCTGGCTAGGATGAGTATCAGCCAATCCTTCCAGAAGCCGTCACGAAATAGAGCCATCATTGCCGCTTGTCCCCCCCATCCGAGAGACATTATAACACGGGGGTTGTCGGCCGATCATATGTAATTCCTGCAGCTAGAGGCGCTATTCTGCTATCTAGACGATAATTGCAAAGGGCGGGAGTTGCTTCCCGCCCGTGATATATCTACCTGGATTTCTAGATTTGGTCCTCCTGTACCGCTAACAACTCTTCTAGCCCTGCTGATCTCTAGCACTCATGCTTCTTCTTGTGCCTCACTCATCACCCCGGAGGATAAACTCAGCGTATGTAGGCCCATATACCGTTGCTTCATCTGTTGACAGGTTGATCACTACTTTGGCTCCGGTAAGTACATTGCCGTCATCTGTTTCCAAGCGGACATTGCCCGTAAGCACAGCAACCTCTTGTTCGTCATCATATTCCAGCTCATCAGCCCAGGCCTTGCGGTCTGTTTCCACCACCCGCACATCTCCCCGGGCAAGGAGCCTTCGTCCTTCCTCCTGGATCTGCAGCCAATGGGACCAGACCTCCAGTTTGGCTGTCCGATCACCGTTTTCTTCCTTTTCCCACTGCTTGAGGTAGACACTACCCTCTAGAGTATAGGTCTCCTGGGCAAAATCCGCCAGCATGCTGTCTGCTTGGGCATCAAGGTCCTCCCGGGTAACCGTGACATCTCCCATTAACTCGGCGGCATCATCGGCCTGATTGTAGATGAGTTTGGCAGAAGTCAACCGACTGTCCTTAGCCAAGACCTCAACGTAACCATCGGCCGGCTCGATAACTGCTATTTTTTTCTCCAATTGAAAGATACCTACTTCCGCATCAGGCCGCTCTGTATGGATGATGACTTTCACTATGTCCCCGTCCTTACTGTCGCCTGCTTTTTCCGCTGCCCAGATGAGATCCTGACCGCTGCTTACCAAGATCAATGCACCTACCAGAAGCAGCCCGCCCACCAGCCGGACCAGCCTTTTTGACAATCTCATCTCATCCACCTTTAACCATCCCCTTCCCCGCTCAAGCTTCGCTTTATTTCTTATTCCTCCAAAGCTGTACCGATGGTAAATTCAATCTCGCTGGGGCCTATCAACCGCAACTCACCTGCCTGCCGATCATAGACAACCCTTTCGGCCCAAATGGTATAAGCATCATCCCACATGACGACATCCCCCACCAGATGGAGCTTGTCAGTTCTAATGTGGGCTTCAAGCTACTGACTGGTGGCATTGATCCCATCAAGCCTGATCTGACTTGGAGTGGGCGCGGTCAAAATCTCCGATTTACCATCCCACTCCAGCCGCTGGCTTTGGAAGATGACTTCTCCTTCTTGGGTAACCTTGATATCCCCATCCAGCTGGAAGTAATCTTTGACTTCCAGCCATTGACCTTCTTTTGCCGTAATCCCAAAGGCCGGTTCGCCATCTTGATAGATGACACCGTCCCACAATTCCTCAAAGATGACCAGGCCTTCGTCCTCGGTTTTTTTGACTTTATCGAAGTGGAAATGATATTTCCTTTGACCATCTTTGCGCCCGATGAATTCCACCCCGATAAACTGGGTAGGCGGCTCCCCTTCCCCTGGCGGGTTGGAAGGTGGAGGACTTGATGGAGCTTTCTGCTGCCCTACCGGGAGATACCCGGAACTAATCAGGAGCAAGATCACTGCGACCAATACCCCTACAGCAGCCAGTATTGCTCTTAACCTTTTCGGCAGCTGCAGCGACAAATTCCCTCAACCTTTCTCTCACCCATCTATTGGTCAGCCTAAGGGCACCATCCAAACCCTCAGATATGCGAGTCATTTACCTCAATTACCTTGCGACAACTGAGTCACCAAATCGGCTAGCCCCTCAACATTGACATCAAATTCATCACCTCTCTGCACAGTCAGCCGAGTCTGGGGCAGAGCGTTGATGGAGTATTCCAACCACACTGTATCGTTAAGCTGATCATAGCGCAGCCGCAGCTCCCGGCAGTGCAGATCTAGGGCCAGCATGGCACTGTGCTTCGTCCATTCCTCTTGCACACCGCTGTAGCCTATCACGTACTCAAAACGCCACCTGTTTGGAAGAGTAATCTGCAGCTGACCATCTAATCCATCCCATTTATCATAGGTGAAGCTGTAGCTGGAGGCTATCCGCAGGAATATATCATCTCTAGGCATCAGGCTGATCATGCCCCGGGCGCTTTTCCAAGTGTCTGCCTCCAGATCATAGCTTGCCCAAACATTGACCTCATATCGCTCACTGGGCCGCAGGTGGACCTGCCCCACCAGATCATTGAAGGTCCCGCTCCAGAAGTCATAGCCTGTCCCTAAGCTCGCGCCAAAGGTCGGTGTTCGCCATGTGATTCGGCCGCTCAGGGTCTCGGAGTTTTCCAGTTTATCAAATACAAAAGGAGAAGAGCCCAGCACCCACTGGTCTTTGTATGAGAAATCCAATGTCAAAGGCTGGATGGGCTGCAGCACCAGCCTCGGCCGGGAGATAATGACCGCCCGGGACATGTCCTCCATGGGAGTCTCCAGGGTAGGCTCGCCGTCCCCCATATCTATATAAGAGGTCAAACCTCGATAGCTATCCAGCTCAATGGAACCGTCGTAGACAAAATAGGCCGTTGGGCTCAAGGCATACCGCCTGGTGGTAATACCTCCTATGAGGGAAAGCTTATTCCCTTCCAAGGCATCTCCATCGGGGTAAGTCTCTAGATAGCGGCCGGCTCCTGCCGTCAGCTGTGCCGGAAGTCTCCCTCCTAGCAAGCTCCAGCCCCGGGACTCCCAGGTCAACTCCGGCATCCGCCGCAGTGTCTTCCAATCATAGGAGCTGTACTGGGTGCTTCCCCGGGCCGCGGGATGGACTTCCTGCTCTACCTTGAGGGTAAACTGGTTGCTAGCCGCCAACCGCTGGAGGGTGTGCTGGTACATAATATAGCTTTCCACTTCGCCCTCGGAACCGGCGGCCAGGGAATGTCCAGAACTTGACAGCTGCCACCGATCTCCAAGGCGGCGCCGATATGTCCAGTCCAGTTCGGTTTCTGCTGTCGAATCTCCCTCCTGGCTGCGCCAATGGGCAAGCTGCACGGTATATGCTTCCCCTTGTCCCCTCCTACTAAGTTTAATTGCTGGTTCCAGTTCCCATTGGTCCTCTGCGGAACCTGCTCCTGGCTGGAGGAAATACTCGGTGCCCATCTCCAGCCTCACTTCCGGTTTGAGCTCTAAGCTCTGCTGCCAGCTGCCCTCCCAGGTGGTTGTACCATCAGCCGGGTTTTGCAGACGATAGACGGAGATTTCGCCTTTCCCTGTGGAACCCCGGTCATAATAGGTATGGTCAACCCCTGTACCGATACCTTTTTTCTGCATGTAATCGAGATGCACAGTTCCATAGGATTCGGTATTACGGTAGTAATTATAAGCGGTCTTCACAAACCAGCCTTCGCTATTGCTGTACCCAATCCGAGGCATCTCAAAGGCACTCTCTCGGCCCAGGGGCAAGACCAAATACGGCCAGTAAAAAAGGGGAATGGAGCCTTCCCAATACGATACACGGCGGACGATAATCTTGTCGCCAGGATAAATCTCTATTTCCCCAGCTTGGAGATGAAAATGGGGATGCTCCAGATCGCAGGTGGTGACACTGCCTCCGTGGATGAAAATATCGTCTCCTTCGGTCTCGATGCTCTCACCCCGAACGTAGAGCTCACCTTTTAGCCCCTGACCTATCACCACTGCACTAGCGTCACTGATCTTGGCCTGTTGGTGCTTGAAATCATATTCAAGACTTTCACCCTCAAGGTATTGATCCCCCTGGTAGATCTGGACATGGCCGCTGAAGTATGCCGAGTTTTCACCAAGGACGTAGTACAGCCGATCAGCATAGATCACCATATCCCGGTATTCTACCTGCACACCATCTTGGGCAATGATCTCATCACCGCCAGCCAAGATCTGAAGAGAACCCTCTGCCCGGAGCACTACCCGCTCACTCTGCCCTGTACCGGATTCTGTATTAGCTGCCCTACTCGCTGTGTCTACAACTGCAGTACCCTCGCCGACACCAGCATCGCCGACGGCGTCACCGCCGGCAGCAGCAGCAAAGGGCACTGCCAAAAGGGCCAGTACCCAAGCCAAGATCAAGAAGTATAGGATTTTACATTTCCCTACTTGGTGGTCCAAGCTAGTTCCCCACCCTCTGCCTTGCCATCTTGCAGTTTCTAGAACATTACTTTCTTCGCTTCGACCAAGTCAATACCTGCTGGTGATTTGCGTCAGCCCGTCTACCTTAGCCCTCTAAGAGAAGGAGGAGTTTGTCCCGGACCTCCCGTCCCCTTGCGGAGACTTCATGGGTCTGTCCCTTGAGTATTTGGATAGTCTTGGCTTCATCGCCAACCTGCAGGTAATAGCTGGCAAGAGCCACCGCTAGATCGCCCGCGTTAAGTCCCAGATAATCCAACTCCAACTTAGGCTTCATTGCAAAGGCTTGTTCCAGGTGGGAAATGGCCCCGCTGTACTGTCCTAGGGCTGCTTCTACTGCAGCCAAGCCGACCCTTGCCTCCCCTCCTCTTCCCGCCCAAAGGACTTCTTCAAAACACTCCTTGGCCTTCTGGTAGTCTTCACCGGACCACAGATAGTACCATCCCCACGCCAGGCGACAGGTAAGCTCATCATCGCCCTCGGGATCATAACCGGCGATGGCCTCTAAGTTTTTCTTGGCGCTTTCTAATTGTCCGGTGGCTAGCTCCCGCCAAACCCCTCGGATCAGCTCATCAAGTCCCTGTAAAGTGCTCGCAAGCTCCACCGTGATTCTTGCCCCTTGGATGCCGACCTGTACAGCACCCTCCCATTGATACCGCTCTCCGGCAGCAGAATCATAAAAAGATATTGTAATCTGTCTGCTGCCTACAGAAATACCATTGATCCTAAAGGTACCATCTGAGTCGGTAACAACGGTGTGGGTCTTGCCATCAACCCTGACCAGCAGCTGACTTCCACCAAGGGCCTTCCCATTGGGATGGTAAGCGGTTCCCTCAATATATCCCTTGGGACCGCACCCTGCCGCCAATACCACCAGGCATATTAGCACAAGTCCGCTGACCAAAGGCCTTGACCGGCTTTCTGTAGGGCTTTTCCCGGTGTCCAATTTCCGGTCGCCTTTCGACTGGATTATATGTGTAATGCGATTTACCATGTGGCTTACCCCTTCCCGCTCCTACTAGCTACTCAAGTTGGAATGTTTGCTTTGCCGTGATTTCCCTGCCGCCATTATGTCCCTTAACCAGAATCAGCACCGGTCCTTTCCCTACATTCTCTGAGGTAAAGGGTTCGGTAACATAAAGCCCTTGTCTCTCAAAGACCTGTGCTATCTTGAGCCTCCCGCCGCCCCGCATTCCGCTGATTTCCACCGTGGGCGGCCCATCTAAATCTGTCTCAGCTTTGACAAGAACAGTATATCTTCCCGGCAGTAAGAGATCAGGCACCAGGACAGCTTCCAATCTCCCTTCCGGTGAAGGGGAGGGGCTGTCCAAGATCACCTTCACCGGCTGTTTTTCTCCGGTGTTGGCGGCAACTAAGAACATTTCTGCCCCGCTGCTGGGGTAACCTTCCCAATAAAGCTCCCCGTCCCCTGCTGCTTTGAGCTCGTGGATTGCTACACGGCCATCAGCTTTCTTCTCCACCAGTCGAGCAGCTAGTCCCGGCTGGCCTATAAGGTGCACGGCCAATCCTTTACCCCCACTTACCGGCAGGCGATAGTAATGGACCATCCATGTTGGCAGTGTAAAGGTGGTGCCGGGCAGAGTGGGCAGGCGAGAAGTTGACAACCCCAGAGAAAGATCAGCATATCCGTAGCGACTTCCGGAAAGGTTAAAGGCATTGGCCACTGCCCAATCCGCCAGTACCGCCTCGGGTTTTACACCATATTGGGCCAAGTATTCCTGCAGGGACTCCGTGCGGTCTGAACGGGGATCTTGAAACAAGGACCGCAGGTGGCCGGGACTGTAGTGCTCAGCAAGATAAATCATAAAAGCATAGGCAGCCCCGTAGTCCCCATACCGCTGCTGCCAATCGATCAGGGAGATCCTGTCATAATC
Organism: Bacillota bacterium; assembly: GCA_012510855.1. GTDB lineage: Bacteria > Bacillota > Limnochordia > DTU087 > DTU087 > DTU087. The sequence goes on from JAAZHE010000049.1 coordinate 18,838, forward strand.
GGCGAGATATGCATCAATGGTGCTGAAATCCCAGTAGTTGGTCTTGCCGGTGACCTTGCCAATTAGATAATTAGAGTACATGGCTATGCCTTCCGTAAACCAGACATTAGTCGCGGCGTAGTTCCAGTTGTAGTTCCACTGGACCAGATGGGTGAACTCATGGGCAAGGGTTTGCAAAACACCATTAATACCGAAATCCAGCATCAGGGAGTTGATATAGATCATCTCCCGTTCGTTGCTGTTAGCAACCCACTTGTTGGAATACTGGTTGCGGGAGTCAAAATACCCGCTGATGTTGCCGGCATCTAGGGCGGTAATCAGGAGGGTTATCTGGTTGTTGTTGTCGATATCCGATTCGGTGCCTAAATACTCATTGACCACCGGGCGAATGGTTTTTTCGAACTCGGAGACTAAAGCGTCAATAACCTGTTGACTGACATGGATTCCCACTTCTACGTACACATTGAGGTGACCGGTGGGTACGCCGTCCCTAGGATAAGAGAGGTTCGCGGTCACCTTTCGCATACCGGTGCCACTGCTGAAAAGGGCCACATAGAACTCCTCTTGAAGGGGTAGAGACTCAGCGGAATCTCCGAGCAGGGAAAAGCTAGCTGTAGTGATGATGGGATCTGTCGGTAAGGGAGTTCCCGGCGGAACCGGCGGGAGTAAAGGCGTACCGCTGACAAATCCGGAGGCGGCAAGCCCTTGTCCGGAAAAGACGGCAGCTAGGACGGCAACTAAAATGAGAAGTAAAGCAAGAAAAGCTAAGGGTTTTCTCTGAATCATTGAGGGATGGCCTCCTTTGAGAATCGGGCAATCCCTGCCTCAAAGTCAACCATCCCTGGTGCTTAATGATTGCAGCAACTGTTCTGCGTTCTCTACTTCTGAGCTCCTAGTCACAATTTCAACTTATGTGCCGCAAGTATAGGTTTTGCTTACGCTGCTAAAGCTTAGGGAAGCCTCTTTCCACGACCCTTACAATCAAGTTCCAGTAGTAGAACAAGAGTCTTCTAGGGATTTCTGGCCAAAAGGCCGATCCCCAGACCGGCAAAGAGCACATTGCCTAACCAAGCTGCCAAGAGGGGGGGGATCACTCCGTTGGCCCCCATTGACCGGGCAACGGAGGTAACGACGTAGTACAAGAACATGATGACTAAACTGATGACAACACCGAACATCCTGCCACCCCGTCCGAAGGTGAAGCAGAGGGGAGCACCGACAAGTACGAAGATCAGACTGGCAAAGGGCAGGGCCAGTTTCAGGTGATAATCCACCACAAAATCATCTACCTGCAGTCCGCTTTTTTGAAACAGCTCTATATGTTCTCCCAGTTCTTTGCGACTCATTTCGCTGGTTGTCTTTTGCTGCCCAAAGAACCGCTCTGGCTTGCCGGTAAGGGGAAGTTCCATATGCTGAAATCGTACTTGATTCTCCACAATACCCTTTTCATCCAACTCCTGGACTATACCGTCCCTCAAATACCACCTATTTTCTCCGTATTCACCGGAAGCAGCAGTGATAAGCCTGGGATACGGACCATGCTTGACATCGTAGACCATGATATTATGCAACTGCCTGCGCTGGCTGTCGACCCTGCCGATATAGAAGAACCGGCCCTCGGGATCTCGAAAAAACACCTGCTCTTCAATGGAAGGCGGTGCATCTTCGAAGACAATGCGCCTCACTAAATTGGCCTCTCGGTGATTCATTTCCGGTACGACCTTTTCATTGGCCCAGTAGGTAATGCCGCTGACCACTGCCCCTATGACCAATAGGGGGGCAGCTATCCTAAAGAGGCTGAAACCTGCCATCCGCATGACGGTTAGTTCATTATCCTTTGCCAGTCGTCCTAGAGCAAGCAGGGTAGCGAACAGCACTGCGAGAGGTAAGGTCAAGACCACAATTGAGGGGAGTTTGTAGCCCAGAAGTCTCATTACAGTGGCAGCGGGTACTTTTTTGATGAAGATAAGGTCCATCAGCTCAAAGAGATATCCGCTTAACAGGATGATGGTAAACCCGCCGATACACAAACAAAAGGGGCTCAGCATTTCCCTGACTATATATCCATCGAGGATTGTCAAAATGCTGCCGCTGTTCCGCTCCTTCGTACTGGGGGCGGGCACAGCGCACCCGCCCCCACTTTCCCTATCTACTTCCCGCTGGCATCCTGCACCGGCTCTCCGGGGTTTAGAAATCCCAAGCAAAACCCACGGTGTGGATGCCCTGGTAATCTCCACTGAGATACGCATACTCAACCCGCCAGTCGGCAAGATTTATCCCTGCTCCCCAAGTCCAGGCCTTCCAATCGGTTTCTATTCCCTTCTGCAGACCGGCCCGTAGGGCAATCCCGCTGGCCACTTGAAACTCAGCTCCTATCCGCACTGCCCTGGACTGCAGTCGGTTGAGGAGGTCATATCCATCTACAGCAAAGATAACTCCCCTGTCGGGTTGGAAGGCAAGTCCCAGCAGAAGATTGCCTCCAGAAGCTTCGCCTTGGCCATCTCCAAGGGCCCCTCGGATATCCCGGAAAGCGATGCCCAGCCGCATGGCATGAGACAGGTCGGCCAATACCGATATATCCCCAGTCCAACTGCTTTGCCAGCTGGAGCTCACGGGCTCCCGCTCCCTACGGTAGCGGAGATTGCCGCCCCAGTACACCTGTCCGGCAGCCGGTTTAGCCAGAGAGTAGCAGAAATCATGGATTTCTTTGTAGCTTACCCCACTGGGATTGGCCACGGGCTCCAAGCGGCCATAGTACCAGGAAAGGGCCCCCGCGCCGTAACCCGTATCCTGCTCCAAATAACCTAAGAAGGTCTCGTATTCATCTGTTTCACCGGGATGGAACACGACAGCTCCCACTAGGGATTGATCCTTGATTTGCATAAGTCCCGCAGGGTTCCAGAAAACGGCCCCGGCATCGTCGGCAACCGCGGTATAGGCACCGCCCATGCCCAAGGCCCGGACTGCAGGAAACGCCCGCGCTCTTTCCTGAAGTCCGCTGAACAATAATCCAATGAACAGCAGTCCCAACAACCATTTGATCTTCTTGCCAAACGAACCCAATGTAGTAGCCCTCCTTTGCTCCTCCCGGGCTCCCGGCTGAAAAAAAGACAACCTGGGTTATAGGGAAACCTTAAAGTTCACACCTAGGATGAGTGTATCAAAATCCTCCGTGGCCACTTTAATCCGGACTTCCGGTGACAGGAGCACATCGACTCCAAGGTTGAAGGCCCCTTTAGCATACTCTACTGCCAGTAAAGCAGCCGGCGTGCTGGAGCCCTTCATCCCGGAATCAACTACCACCGGGTTCAGCATTTTGCTCACACCCAGAAACAAACCGTCATATTTGCCGGTCCCTACTCCCACATGGCCCCGGACCCCGACGCCCAACAGCCGCTTGCTGGCCACCATGTAGAATGAATCATCGCAAAGTCCCACGGCCACCCCCGGAAGGCTGGTACCTTCATGGGACAAGACAGCCTTGCCGTGCACTCCTAGATTGTTGTTTCTCGGACCGGTTGTCAACAGGCCGATCTCAAGACCTGGTATCAGTCCGTAGGCTATGCTGCCAATGCCGTCGCCATCTTCCACATGGTAGCTAAAGCTTAGTTCGCCTGGCGCCAGAGCATCAGCTGTGGGCAGGGTAAGTAAACCGGTAGGTCCTGAGACTGTAGTGCCGGCGGCTGCCCCCACCGAAAACATCAAGACAACTACCATTACACATACAGTGCTTAACCAGTGTTTCTTCATTGAATTTCCTCCTAAGTCGTGCCGCATCTAGTTGCCGTTGCCCCTGGCTGATTTTGCCGCCTCTGGCCGCCGCCCGCCATAGGAAACAGATCCACACGGACATCCTATTCGCTAGCAGGAAAGGGTTTTCCTGTCGAGGGAGCCCTAGCGAAATCTTCCATAAACCTGCTCTGCTCCTACTTTAGACCTAGTCTTCATCTTGGGAAGTATCCCCAGTGGTTTCCCAAATCTCCCCATCATCCTCCATCAGCGCAGCCACCTGCTGCTCCAGCTGTTTAAGGCGCTGCATGAGTTCGGGCAGCTTCCTCTGGGCCGCTATAACCCGCATATTTTCCCTGTGGGGACGGGCAGGAAAACCAGACACGAAAGAACCGGGAGGAAGATCCCCTGCTACAAGGCCCCGGGCAGCCACAACGGAGTTATCACCGATGGTCAGATGGCCGGCCACCCCCGATTGTCCTGCCAAGGTTACCCGATTGCCGATGATGGCACTGCCGGAAATGCCGCTCATGGCCACAACTAGGCAGTGCTCGCCCAGCTTGACGTTATGGCCCACCTGTACCAGATTGCCTATCTTCGTCCCCCGGCCAATGACCGTTGCACCACAAGTTCCCCGTTCAACAGCAGAGTTGGTGCCGATTTCTACATCATCATGAATAATCACGGTCCCGATATGGGACATCTTAACATGACCGGTGGGCAGGGAGACAAATCCAAAGCCGTCATCCCCGATCACGGCACCGGCATGGATAATTACCCGGTTCCCAATCTGCACCTGTTCTCGGATACACACATGGGGATAGATGAGACAGTCCTCGCCGATGATTGTGTGGGAACCGATATAGCAGCTTGCCATCAAGGTTGTCCCTTTGCCGATCTTGGCCCCTTCTCCCACTATCACTCCGGGACCTACGGTCACATTCTCGCCCAGCTCCGCTGTCTGGTGGACCAACGCGCTAGGATGAATCCCCGGCGGCACATCCGCGGGCCAAGCAAACTCCTTCAGAATCTGGGCAAAGGCCAAGCGGGGATTGTCCACTTTGATGTGGGGTCGCCCAACATCCTCTGCATCTTTAGGTACGATCAAAGCCGCCGCTTGGGTTATCTTTTTGTACTTGCCCAGAACCTTTAAATTCTCAGCAAAGCTGATATGCCCCGGCTCCGCTTCGGCAATGGGACTCACTCCATCGATGACCAAATCCGCACTGCCCACTAGTTCTCCGCCTACTACCTTTGCCAAGTCCCCCAACTTTCGCACCATCATCAATCCTCCCGGTTTTGTCTGCCTTAAACATAGAAATAGCGAACCGGTATCCCCCGATTCGCCAGCCAATCCGGCAGTTAATCCTCAGACTATGCCTATTTCAATGCCTTCACTACATCGCCCGTTACATCCTCACCGCCGTATCTAACAGCTTCTTTATAAACCACTATTCCCAAATTCCTCTGCCGGGCAATAGCGGCGAGGGCCTCGTCAATCTCTTTCTCCAGCTTGCCCTCCAGTTCCTGCTTGAGTTTGAGATACTCAGCCATTAGTTCTTTCTCCCGGGCTTCCCGGCTTTGTTCATCGAGATTGGTCTTTTCTTCTTCTAGTTGAGTCTGCAGCTCTTTGTACTTATCAGCCAACTGCTTTTCATAGCGCTGAGCTAAAGGGCTCTCAGCTACTATTCTGGCCAGGTCCACAACACCTACATTGCTTCCCGGACTTCTAAGCCAAAGAGCGCCGGCTGCTAAAGCTGCAACAATGGCTATACCAGCTATTACTGACCATGGTACTTTAGACATCAGTTAGGACCTCCACCCCTCTGCGATTTCCTGGTCTAGCAGACAAAACAAGGTGAGGCTAGGCCTCACCCTGTAGTATATCCAATACCTGGTTAGTTATATCTACCACCTGTATATCCACCTGGTTCTGATCCAAAACCACCGTCAGCCCGGCCCCTCGAGCTGCTTGGGCAATGTCCGCCTCAAGATCCTTCATGATTTCTCCATAAAGTTTGTTGTATTGCTCCTCCAGGGGCTCAATGTCCTCCTTGGCCCTAGCCAGTTCCTTGAGAAAATGGGCCTCCAGGGCGTCAACACCCGCGGTGTTCAACTGATACTCCCCTACCAGTCTTTCTGCCCATAGGGTCTCCACACCAGTAGTGGTGTCGCCTACCTCCGAAGCGCCTTCCGGAGCCGCTGCAACAGCTTCCCTGTAAAGGTCGTTCATCGCTTTCTCTAAACGGGCTGCCAGTTCCCCATCGTAGGCAGCGAGTTTTTCCCCAAAGGCTGCCTCGACCAGCTGGATTTCAGCCTCAAGCTCTTCATTGGCCTCGTCTTCTAGTCTTACCAGCTCTGACTCCAGCTTTGCCCGGATCGCGGAGATTTCATCAAGGAGCGCTTCTGCCTCTGATTGAGCTAGAGACAACATCGCCAGCTCAATCTGCCGATTGAGGATTTCTCGTTTAGCTTCCTTCTGGAGCTTTTCTGCCTGCTGGGCATAGGTTTTTTCTATATCATTCCGGCGCCGTTCAATTTCCTCATCCAGCCGCTTGGCAAGCTCCTCCTCATAGGCCAGTCGCTCTCGTCTGGCTTCCTCTATGATTTGCTGGACGGCAGCCGACTGATCTAAGCCCACCAGCTTTTCCAGGAAAGGAGACTTGATGCCATCGACAGCTGCTTGCCGGGCCAGTAGGAGTGTATAGTCCAACCAGTTCTTCTCGAGAATCACCAGCTGCTTTTTGAGCGCCTCGAGCTCTGGATATCTAGGATGATACTGTAGCAAAGCCTCCATATCTACAGTTCCTATGGAGCTCGAGGCCGGCTCTTTAAACGGCGGCTCCCAACTCGACCCTTGGCCGCTGTTCAGCTGGACGCTTAGTCCACTCAAGGTGAGCAGCAAACAGGCTCCCACAATCAAGGTAATGGGCGAAAGCTTTCGGACCATATCTGCCTCCTTTCTAAGAAATCCCGCTGCTTGGCCGCAAAAACAAAACAGGCGGAAGCGGCACTGCGCCCCGCCCAAGAGAAGTTCTCAAGATGAAAGCCTACTGTCTGAGGTCCTTCAAAACCTCATCGGTAAGATCCATTCCGCCGTAGAGAACTAGACCGTAGCTGTTATCTAGAACCACCGTAATGCCCCGGGCATCTGCCACCTGTTGGATGCTCTCCCGGATTTGGAGAAGCAGCGGAGTGATCAGCTCCTGCTTTTTCTGATCCAACATGGCCTGATACTTATCTCTTAGGGCTTGAGCCTCTTTTAATTTCTGGTCTTCATCTTCAACTTGGAGTTTGGCGATCTCAGCATCCAATTCTTTCTGCAGTCTGTCGGTTTCTCTAGTCAAGGGCTCCTGGACCGCGGGTTCCAAGAACTCCTCAACTAAACGCTGGGAGTTCACATAGCCAACAGTCGTCTTCTCCTGTGCCTTACCCAGGGAAAGAGACGCACCTGCGGCGACCAAGACGAGTAGGGCTAGTCCCCCGATGATGGCTGTACGGTTCTTGCCGGCAAAATACTTGCTCACAACGGTTCCTCCTTTTTTCAACTCCTACACCCTATCCAAACCTCAAGCAAAACAACTGGGTGCATGTAAAAACTAAACAAGTACATGCACCCATTATATCAACCGATGGGGGCAGCCGCAATGTGAATCAGGCTCTAAATTCCCAGTCCTTGCCATTTTCACCATTGACGGCTGTTCCCCCCAACAAGTGCCCACTAGATTCCCCACTAGAAGGCCTGACCGAGGCTGAAGTAAGCTTGGCCGCCTTCCTCACCGATACCATAGTCTAGGCGGAGAACACCAATGGGTGTATCCAGCCGCACGCCGATTCCATAACCCGTGTGGAGATCGCTTAACCGCATCCGCTCTGATCTATCCCAAGCATTGCCGGTATCCACGAAGACCACACCGTGGATGATGTCAGTGATGGGGAAGCGGTACTCTCCGTTGATGGTGATTGTCTTTTCGCCCATAAAATCGCCGTATTTATACCCTCGAACGGTTTCTGACCCGCCTACATAGAACAGTTCCTGGAGAGGCGCATCACCGTTGATAAAACCTGTGTGCACCCGCAAAGCAAGAGTCTGTCCATTGCTTCCGACCTTCATATACTTGCTCAGATCCGCCTGATACTTGGTAAAGTCACTGTCACCACCGAGGAAGTAGCCGCCCAACTCCGCAGACAAGATGTTCTTGATACCCGTTGTCGGGAAGAAGGGGTGATCGGTGGTATTGGTAACGGTCTGCAGCCTAAGGGTGCGGAGATTACCACTCTCAGCCTTAAACTCAGGGTCATCACTGGAGTACTCATAGTTCTCGATCTTCAAACGCAGCAAGCCCTGGTATACTCAGTGACCGGCTGTCCTAAGGTGACATCTCCTCCGGTGCGGTGGTAGTCATATTTCTGCTCTTCGTCACCGACCCGTCTAATGCGGTCCCTGCTCAACCGGTTGTAAACATTAAAGCCCATGAACAGACCGTTTTCGTTGAGATAGGGCTCAAAGAACCCGACGTTGTAATAATTTCTCTTTTGACCGAACTCCCACCGAATGTTGACTTGTTCACCTCGGCCGAGGAAATTCTGGTCTGCTACGTCGATATAACCGATAAATCCTTCGGTGCTGGAATAGCCTGCACCGCCGGTGAATACACCGGTCTTACGTTCAGTTACCGTCACTACTAGATTCACCTTGTCAGGGTCGTCGGTATCCTGGAGATCCCGGGCCACCTCATCGAAATAACCCAGCATTAGGACCCTCCGGAGCCCCTGGTTCAAGGCATTAATATCCAGGATATCACCGGGCTTGATCTTTAGCTCTCTGGTGATGACATAATCCCGGGTTTTATCATTCCCTTTGATAATCACATCGGCAATCCGGGTTTCATTGATGATGATTCTCACTTCGCCGGCCTCATTGAGTACCACATCATGAACCCGCACCGGTATTCCGTAGTCCTCATAGGCTTTTTGCACCAAGACCTGGATATCCTGGCGCAGCTCCTCTAGGTTCAGAATCCTTCCCGGCCGGGTAGTCATATAGCTCCGCAGCTCGGTAATCGGCAGTACGTCATTAACCACATCTACCTTGGTCACCACCGGGTTTTCCACCACAGTAAAGACTACTGCCAATCCTTTGGGACCCTCGGCGAAATTGGCCCTCACATCAAAGAAATATCCGGTGTTCGCGATGGACTGCAGATCGCTGCGGATCTTGTCCTCATTTACAGGCTCGCCTACTTTGGTCTCGGTAATAGCTTTTTCAATCACAGACTTATCGACGCGGTTATACCCTTCGATAATGATCTCCGCCACCGGCGGGTACTGGTTTCCTTCGCCCGCGGCTAAGACCGCCCCGGACAGGACCAGGACCAGGCAGAGAGTGATGATGAACACCGCTGTATGCCTTCTCCTTCGCAATCCCTTTGCCCTCCTCACACGACTTCCGACTGTGTTACCGGCAAGACTCCCATTAGCATTACTTCCTCGTTATTTCGACCAGCCATCCTGTGAATCCTTCCCAAACAGCAGAGCAATTGGTGTTAGGACTGTCGTCTTTCTCCTTTCCTTGCGGGAGCTTCCTCCCATCCACTTTCCTGCCAAGGGCTCACCCAATTCTGAGCCCGTTGACTCGCCCCAGTGCTAGAAAGCAATCCGCATTTCCAGCCCCAACTGGTACTCACCGTCACCATCCCAAGTAGTGTTGAGGCGCAGCTTATCGCTCAGCTTGTAATCCACATGCCACTGATTCTCCCAATGGGGATAGACAGTCTGTGTGTAGGCAAGGAAGATACCATCAGAAATGTACTTGCCAAGTTCCAGCTTCACGCGGCCGTCACTTAAACCGGGTTCCAACTTCAGCTCATCGAGTCCCAACGCGGCCTCGAGGCGCCGTTCTAAGTTTCCCAGTAAATGCTGCTCTAGCTGTACACCTAAGAGCCTGCCCATTTCCCGCCGGATAGCTGTACCCAAACCCTCATCCAACACCATATTGACCGCCGCGGGAATGCCCAGCATGCTGAGAAGCTCCTCCTGGGAAAGACCCTCTTCGGATTTGAGGATCGGTTCCAGATTGTCGCCGGGGCCCTGGAGGATCAAAGTCACCATAGTGCCCTTGACATTACTTGACCCCTCCAGATATACCTCGGGAATCACGCCTTGATACGGCCAGAATTCTGCCCATCCCTTGACAATTTCAAAGGGGGTACCTAGATAGATAACCTGACCCCGTTCTGCTTCGATCCGCCCCCGGAAGCTAGGGCTTTTACTGCTGCCGCCGATATGGAGAGCACCGGAAGCAGTCAAATTCAGCATCCCCATGCCCGCTACCTTGAGACTGTCATTCATCTCTATATCCACTGCCAGTGGCAGATCAACGGACGTAAAGGCGAAATCCCCTGTCTGCCACAGCTTCCCGAGCTCGAAGCTGCCCTGCTCTAGACTCAGCCGGCCTTTTAACAACGGCTGCGGCCAGCTGCCTGCCAGAAAGATATCCCCTGATATTTTTCCAGCTAAGGGACCTGAACTGTATGCCACCTCGGAGACCTTTCCAGCCAAGTCCAATACGGGATGGGATGGGTCTTCCCATAGGATAGTACCTACCCCAGTGACAACTCCACCGCCGGCCTCTTCTAGAACTAAGCTCTTGACCTCAAGCTCCTTATCCCGCAGGGCAACCGTCGCCTTCCCTGAGAAGGCTGTATTTCCTATCTTGCCCTCAGTAATGGTCAAGAGACCTTCTCCTTGTAGACTTTCAGAGTCCCCAGAAAGACGAACATCCACCTGCAACCTGCCTTGCACAGGCTTGCCGAGGTGCTGGATATGCTGGATAACATCAGCCAAGGAGTCGGTCTCCCACTGGGCTGAGGCCCGGTAGCCTCCGTCTAGGCTAATGGAGACTGTGCCTCTAGCAGCCTCTCCTAACCAAACTGTCTGCCAATCGGCCTCTATCTCTGAGAGATCCTCTCCCCTATGGAGGTGGACCATAACCTCCAAGTCTTCCAAGTTCCGGGAGATGGCGGCCGGCAGCGTAGACTCCCATACTTTGGTTAGTATAGGAACCTTTGCTGGATTTATACCCCTGAGGTTTAGGTGCAGGTGGTAATCCGCTCCAACGGTCACTAACCCTTGGCCTGTGATCCTGCTTCCTAGGATGCTGCCTTCTAGGGTGGAAAACCGCAAGTTCTCTCCGTCAAAGGTTACGGTGCCTTCCAGTCCACCCAACGGAATCGCCTCATAGCTTAGCTGGGAAACCCGAAAATCTCCTTCCCACCGAAGCCGCTCCCTCCGCCCTTCAATCTCCCAGTGACCGTTGAGTAGGCCGTCAAGGGAGCCGAGATCAATGGTAATCCCTGGGGCTGAACCTTGCAGGATGATCTCGGTCATGGAAAATAACTGAGCAAGGGCTAAGTCTTCCACGCCCACCGAAAGCTCTAGCTCACCTGGGCCGCTGCTATCGAGGCATCCCACTAAACTCAGACGACCTAGGTCCTTACTGGTACAGAGCAGATTGACATGAATCCCCGTCCCGGACCCTTTCCCGAGGACTACCTCCCCCTGAAGGTCCAGACGATGGGCTCCCCAGCTAAACTGGAGGTGATCAATCTCAAGCCCTGTTTCCCCGGTACCACTGCCTTTCAGGCCCAACGATACTGTCCCCGAGAGGTTTTCCAAGACCAGTGGTGCACTTAATCCAGTACCGCTATAGGTCAGCCTGCCGTCGTTGATGGTGACCTCTACATCAATATATCCCAGTCCTAAAACATCTCTTGCTTCCCCTTCCCGAGAAAAGGGCAGGAAAGGGCCCTGGATCTCAAAATGTGGCTGATGGACCTGTACGGTTAAGGAGGTTACTTTTTTCTCCCGCAGGTACTGCCACATATCAATCCCCACGATAACCCTCGAAATACGTAAAGATGAGCCCTGCCCCGACCCTTGGAATCCCGGCTTCCCGTCTTGAGGACTGTTCCCTCCGAGAGGTAGGCTGGTTATGTCCTCCAAAAGAACCCGGTTAAAGGACAGAAAGGATACCTTCCCGATCTGTACCGGCTGGTTCAACATCTGGCTCAGGAGCTCTTCTGCCTTTTCATGAGTGAGGGCGCTTAGAGGATTGCGGCTTTTCAAACTGTTTCCTGCCCAAAGGACGATAGAAAACAGACAAAGTGCCAGCACAACCCCGGCGATGGCAGCGATTAAGACTGCTCTCCGTCGGTAAAGCATCACGGAGAAACCTCCCTTGTGCGGTATCCTGTGTAATTCTAGGAAAAGAGCAGCCATCCTCTTGGATAATCCTTCCAAACACCCACAGTCTACTAAGCAAAAGCAAATACCCCAGAGGGCTTAGACCCCTGGGGTACTAAGAAGTAATCTAGCAGTAGTCTTAGCAGCAGACCACCGGGATGTCTATCCTTTGATACCCGACATGGCGATGCTGGTCATCAACTGTCTCTGGAAGAGGACGAAAACCACCAGATTGGGAATCACTGCTATGGTGTTAGCAGCCATCATATACGCCCACGGATTCTGGTACTGGCCCGAGTAACCGGCAATACCAACCTGCACAGTCTTCATGGCTGTTGAGCTGGTTACCAAGAGGGGCCACAGGAAACTGTTCCAGTTGGCCACGAAAAAGAATACCGCCAAGGCCGCAAGAATGGGCTTGCTCAGGGGCAGAACTATCCGGAAGAAAATTCCCGCCTTGCTACAGCCATCTACCCGGGCCGCATCCTCCAGTTCCGTGGGAATCGTCAGGTAAAACTGGTGAAGCAGGAAGATCCCGAAGGCATTGGGTATAGAGGGTATAATCAATGCCCAGTAAGTATCCAACCACCCGAAAGCCCGCACCTGAATATACAAGGGGATCATTATAACACAGAAAGGAATCATCAGCGTCCCGATAATCAAGGCAAAAATGAATCGACGGCCAGGATAACGTAGTCGGGCCAGGGAATATGCCGCCATGGCATGGGTCAACAGGGCAACCAGGGTCACAGTCACTGATACAATACCGGAGTTCATCATCCAACGGGCAAAGGGCAGCTGCTCAAAAACAGTTCGGAAGTGCTCCCAATGCCTGACCTTGGGAACCCAGGTAGGCGGAACTGAAAAGATCTCCTGAGGCCCCTTGAGGGCACTGGATGCCATCCAGTAGACAGGCAGAATAAATATCAATGTCAATAAGATTAAGACCAAGTACCGGAGAATCTGGTCAGATTTTGACCTCGCTGCCGAAGCTGATCCATGTCTCACTGCCGCCTTCACTGTATCTCCCCACCTTTCAAAGACCGGAACAAGACCAAGGAGAAGAACACCTGCATAAGAAAGACAAAGACAGTGATGGAAGAGGCATAGCCAAATTGGTAGTAATGAAACGCACTTTGAAA
>JAAZHE010000050.1 GCA_012510855.1 Bacillota bacterium
CAGGATCAGTCCGTCGATGAGCAAGGCACCCACCACCCTAATGGCCAGGCCGATGGCCAAACCAGTCAAGAGCAACAGGCTGTTCCGGATAAGTCCCACCGGCACCCCTAGGCTCTCCGCCAGTTCCTGGTTATAGAGCACCAGTTGCACTTCCCGGTAGAATAAGGTGAAACACCCTATCACCACTAACCCCAAGGCCGCAACAAACCAAACTTCTTTGGCGGTGACTGTCAGCAGGCTTCCCGTGAAGAGGGCAAAGGCCTCCATGGCCGGCACCCCGGCTTTATAAAAGAGCAGAAATGCGATGGCCATAGTGCCTGTCATAAAAAAAGCACCTGTCAGCCCTGTGTCTACTTTCATCCTGTCTGACCATGGTCCCAAAAGCAGCGAGCTAAGGCCGATGGTGACCAGAGCTCCGGTTAAGGGCGGTAGGCCGAGGCTCAGTCCGATAGCCGCTCCCAAGAGCCCCGCGTGCATGAGGGCAAAGCGAATCACTGTAAGGTTTAGGGTAGCAATCACCACTCCTAGGAGCGGCAGAGTGACCCCCGTTACGGCCGCCGCAATCAGGGCACGCTGGAAAAGTGGAATCTGCATATAGTCCATGAAGCCCAATCTCCACTACCCCCAAATCCAAACCGCCTAAGCTTATTCAGGTTCCAGTACGCCTTCCCGGAGCACTACTGCTCGATCGGTCACCTGCACCAGATTTTCGCAGTCATGACTGATAACCAAGATGCTCAGGCCCAACTCCCGGCGGATAGCAGCCAGCAAATCAGGGAGGCTATCCCGAGCAGATACATCTAAATATGTAGTGGGTTCATCCAGTAGAAGCAGCTTGGGTTTGCGGACTAGGGCCCGGGCAATGGCTACCCGTTGTTTCTGTCCACCGGAAAGCTCTCTGCAATCCGATAAGGCCAGGTTCTCCAGACCGAGAAGCTCCAGGGTTTCTCGCACCAGCATCCTGTCACCAGCACTAGGGTGTCTAAGGCCGGCAAAACTTGTCCCCCATCGCCCCAGCAGGACGGCATCCTGCACTTGAATTGGCAGCCGTCCATCGGAACGGGCCTGGGGAACGTAGCCAATTTGCCGGCGCACCCACTGCCGAGCTTTCGGAGAATCGATCTTCCGCCCCAGAACCTCTATCTCGCCCTGCCGGGGAAGAAGGAGACCCATAATCACCTTAAATAACGTGGTCTTACCAACGCCGTTTTTTCCTAAAATGGCGCAGCATTCCCCTTCCCCTAGTTCAAAATCTATCCGTTTAAGTACCAGCCGCCGCCCATATCCAGCAGCGACACCCCTTAGCTTTACAACTGCCTGCGTCTTGCTAGCTCCGGTCACTTCCCACTCAACCCTTTACTCCGGTTTCCTCGCTATGATCAGATAGCGCTCCTCATTATCTACAGACTGGAGAATCTCAAAACCAAGTTCCTCCAATTCCGCGACAACCATCTCCGCAGGAGGCAGGATATCTTCCCGCAACAGTGGGTAGCTGGAGCTTTTGTGAATAGCGTTGATTCTGATTCTTCCCTGGAAATGATTAATTGCAAGCTTCCCGTTCGCACCTAAGACTCGGTGGAATTCACCCAGGGCCCGACTGCGGTCCCTGAGATGAGGCAGCACTGCATTGCAGATCACCGCATCAAAGGTATTGTCCTCCAACGGCAGGTTGTGGGCATCGGCGTGCAGTGTCTTCACCAGCGGATCTCCCGACCATACAGCTTCAATCTGGGCCAGCATCGCCTTGGATATATCGCAGCAAACCCACTTTCTAGGGCGCTGAAGTAAACCAGCTTCCACAAGGGCACCGGTACCTGCTCCGACATCCAGCACTACTTTATCCTCAAGCTGCAAACCTTCCAAGAGCTCCAAAGCTGCGGCCAAGGGAGGCCCGGGCAGGCTGCTCCACTCTGCCGCCAGGGTATCGAAAATGGCTTCCCGCTCCTTATCAAACATCAGCTTCCTCCCGAGCAGCATCTAAGGCAATGCGTGTTACGTTTTTCTTGATTAGTGTTACCTATTCAACGTCGTCCCCGGCTTTCCTCTTCTCAGCAGAGAGTTTATCCTAAAAAGTTCCAAGGACTGCTCTAAACAGAATAAAGCCCGGGAAGCACCTTGTCGACACTGTCCCGGGCCAATTCATCCCCACAAGCCACCTCATGCAGCTGTCATTGTTCTCCTTCAGTCTCATCAAGACGCCGACCCCAAGGCTGTCTACCGAAGCCGTGGCCACCGTGATCAATCCGATGTACTGCTTGAGCACCACATGCCGGACAGAGAAGGTCTATACCTCGCTGACCGGTGCCGAAGGGCAGACTAAACTCTTCCCGACATTCTCTGCACTGAAAACGCCGCACAGCCAATCGATAGTGCCCTCCTTCTACTCTAAGTACCTTACCTCCTATTAAAGCATCTGCCACCTTGTGCCGGCTGGAGGCCAAGACCCTCTGGAAAGTAGGTCGCGATATGTTCATCCGTTCAGCACATTCCTCTTGCTCCAAGCCTTCCAAATCCTTGAGCCTTAGAGCTTCTAATTCTTCGACGGAGAGTACAACTTCTTCAAGCTGCCGCATAGGCATGCCCACGGGTTTAAAAACAGTAACCTCCGGCATGAATTCCACCCGCCGCGGCTTTGGGGGTCTTGCCATATAACCAGCTCCTATCTCTCCATGGATATTGTAACACCGAAGTTCTGCTGTTATCAGTTTTGAGGCAGTTCCATGCAGTTAGAATGGACTCTTAGAGGCCAACTTCGTAGAGTCCCTTTCTGTCACAAGCCCCCGAATGGACTAGAGTCTACTGTGGAACCAAGCAGCGGTCTTGTCGATGACTGCCCTTTCCCATTCATACCGGTTGAAGGTATGATCTGCTCCGGATACGATGAACTTCTCTTTCTCTCCAGTAATAGCTTCATAGTAAAAATCGGCGTGTTCCACAGGCACGGTCGGATCAGCGTCTCCGTGTACGATCAAAGCTGGACCAGGATAACCAGCCAACAACGCCAGGGGATCTTGCTTGCGGACATCCTCGTAGAAACTGTAGTTGAGAACATTGCCGCCTATGTCGGCATAGCCCTGTTCCCGTGCTTGCCGTAGGAGTTCCTCTTCCCGCTCAAAAATGTCAAACTTGGCAACAGCAGCCCATAGAGCCAAGCACTTAACCCGCTTATCTAATCCTGCCACTGAAGCGGCAATCGCACCTCCCATGCTGAGGCCTAGGACTCCCAACCTCTCACCATCAACCTCTGGCTGCTCTTGGAGGAAATCCAGTACTCTAATGGCATCGGCGATTTCACCGCTCACTGTCATATCGGCAAAATCCCCTTCACTATCGCCTGAACCACGAAAATCAAAGCTTACCGCCACAATTCCCTTTTGGACCAATGCTCGGGACATTTTGACAAACAGCCGATGGGGCTCTACTTTCGTCCCGGTGAATCCGTGATAGATGGCAACAGCCGGAAATGGTCCATTTCCTTCCGGCAGATGAAGCATTCCCACCATTTGCTCCCCTTGACTGACAAGTGTAACCGGCTTCTCCAAAGTCATCCCTCCCTTGAGAAGAAAACCCGTGTTAAATCTAGCTTTCGTTTCTCCCCCGGCAAATCCTGCATACTAACCCTGCCGTGTAGAAAGGGCCAGTGCATCCCTTGGCAGAAGGACCGTTACTCTGCCGCTATCAACTGGACATAACTCAAGCAGGCCATGCCTCGAGAGACACGGCCTGCCTTCGGTAGGGGGTCCTTACGTTGTTGCCGACGGTATTACTGCTGTCAGTACCCTGCTGCCCACTGGTCTTTCGGTATTGGCAGTCTGTTCCGCAGAGATGACTGCTGCATTGAACACTGTCAGCGTCTGGGACGGAACCAGACGGCCCACCCAAGTATCCTGCGGCGACCTAAACATGGTTGTTACAACCCAATTATTGGTGTTAGCCTCTCTCAGCCACAGCTTATAGACTTCCTGGTTGAACTCCATGGGATCCGGCACATTGGAGGCAGTGCCCAGCACTACATTATCTGTGTAATCCAAGAACAGAACTCCGTCTGCATTAGGTGCTAGGTCTGTGGGGGCCATGACAAGACACCGTCTACCCCTGGGAGGCTGCGGTACCGGGATACAAATTCGCTGGCCGGGTATCAGGTTGTTGGGATCAATACCAGGGTTGGCTGCGATGATGGCCGCTACCGTTGTGCCAAACCGGGCTGCCAGCTCAAAGAGTGTATCCCCTGGCTGGATGGTGTAGAAGAACCCCTGGCATACAGGCTGCTGGACTGGGATGCAGATCCGCTGGCCGGGTATCAGGTTGTTGGGATC
>JAAZHE010000051.1 GCA_012510855.1 Bacillota bacterium
GAACTCACCATCGAACCGGCTGAGCCTGGATCCGACGCCGCTCCTCTACTGCAGGAGGTAGTGCCTTTACCTAATCTCACTGTTAGGTTCATGGACAAACTGCTGACGATCCCCCCCAAGATACTCCGCAATGGAGCAATCGCTGCACCGACCGACAGAGTCGCTGACCGCGATGTAATTGAGATCTCGCCCCGCAACCGTCTGCAGGATATAGTAGAGTGGCTCCAGGAACGGGGTGAGATACCAAAGCAGAAGGAGACATCTATCTCCGTGACGGTAAATCAAAAGCCGGTGACCTTGACCCGAAAGACCCCTTGGCAATACACACGCCAAGGCCAGCCAGCGCTGGCTGAAGACATTGTCTATGATGGGGATGTAATCACAGCCAGTCCAGCCGCCGGTCCAGAAGAACCCAGCTTTATATTGAGCGATGTCCTTAGCACTGTAGAACTTGAAGTACCAAACCTCCAATCTGGGGGTACACTCAGGATTCTCCTTAACGGCAAGGCTGCTGGGTTTACCTCACCCATCAAGGATGGAGACACAATAGAGATCAGCTGGGCAAAGTTGGAGAAGTAGCCGCCTAGACACTGCCACTGCTTTCATCACCTTGCTCATCCCCACCGTGTTCATCCCTGACTTGGTCATCCCCTGGATTGTCATCAGTCGGCGGCGGCTCGCTTCCTGCCACGCTTTGTACGGTGGTAATCGGCCACTCAGTCAAGGGGCCTCTTGCCCGAAACTCTACTTCCTCCTCGGACTCTGTTCGCAGCGGAGGAGGCTGGGGAATACCCGGACGCAAAAGTTGTATCTCGAAATCGCACAGGCAAACTGCATCTAAGTAATCATCCATTTTCCTGTCCAACCTCTTGATCACATCATCGATAATATCCCCGAGGTCTTTTGCTCTCTCAATGGCATCCTTGACATCAGATTGCTTGGCAAGGGACATGCGATTGAACTCGTCTGCGGCACCGATCATGATCCGATAGGAATTGACTAAAGAAGCCAAGAGACCGGTAAGCTGCTCTACAGACTGGCGAGTCAGCTTGCATTTCCGCACCAGCCAAAAATCGTATTCAAAGGCACAGTCAGGGAAACTTCGATAATACCTTCTTTTGGCCAAGATCGCCACCTCCGCATCTGCCCTGCTTCATGTATATGTCACAAGCTAAGTTGCTAAGAACACCGTCACAGGGGCGGCACATCTAGACTTCGGCTAAAATACGCGATAAGAGTGCGTTACGTCATAATAATGTGTATAATGGGAGTAGCAGGAAAAGACATTGAGTTCAGGCCGCAGGGACGTGAACGTGATTGGAGACTAGTGGTGCGTGAACGTGGTTGGAGAGTGGAGAGAGGAGGTGAATTTGTTGGCCATCAAGTGCCCCGAATGCGGGGTATACAATATGACCGCTGCAGAGACCTGCAAGAAATGCGGTGCCGCCTTCAAAGCTAACCTAGCCACAATAGAGCCAGAGAAGCCCGAAAAGAAACCAGGACTGCTGGGTCGCCTTTTCGGCAGGAAATAGAAGAAGGGGATGCAGGGGAACAGGTTAAGAGCCGGTTTCCCTGCTTTATCTCTAGGCAAGATATCCACCTGCAAAGCTTGTGCAGAGAGGACTCTCATTGCGTCTGTTGAATAGAGTAGACGGTACAGGAAAACAACGAGACTTTGCAGCTTTGCTTAGAAAGGATTTCACAGCGAATGCGATTTGACCTGCATACCCATACTAACCGCTATTCCGGCTGCGCCCGAGCTACGCCGCAAGAAATGATGGAAGGTGCTATCAGGCAGGGGCTGGATGGTGTAGTAATCACCGAGCATGACACCATCTGGAGTGAAGGGGAGATTGAAGAGCTCCAGACTGCTTACCCTCAGCTTACTATTCTGCGTGGTATTGAGGTTCACACCGCCAGCGGTGAAGACATTGTAGTCTTGGGGATCACCGATACCTCCCTATTCCATAGATACATGGATGACGCTGTGTTGGGAGAGATCATTGAGGAATACCAAGGGGCAGCTATCTTGGCTCACCCTTATCGCTATCGTGATGAAGTCTCACCCGAGGTTCTCAAGCTGCCGCTGCATGCCGTTGAGATCGCCAGCAGCAATATTCGCCAGTATATGCAAGAGCCAATTGCTGAACTAATCCGAAAACACGGGCTAAGACCAATTGCCTCCAGTGATGCCCATTGGCCGGAAAATATCGGCATATATGGGGTGGAATTCCCCCATCCGGTGACTTCCGAAGGCCAGCTTGCGGCGGCAATTCGTAAGGGAGCTTATCGTCTTTTTATGAATAAAGAGCGGGTAAAGCAAGTAAACGACGAGCTAAGGGAACAAATATCCCTGGCCCAACGCCTGCTGGACCAGGGATACTCTACCTACGAAATTAGGGATCTTTGCGGTTTTTCCCTGTCGATGCTGACTGCCCTAAGGGCCGGCAGACAGGTAAACCTGGTAACCATTCCTTAGTTCTTAGTGCTCAGAAAGTGCCTTATTGTATGCTGTCTAGAATGGTGTAATTGATCAAGTCTTCTACATTAACCGCTTCCCTGATAATCCCCACTTCACGCAGGAAGGCTGCTGTGTTGTCCAAGGACGCCGCCAGTTCAGGACTGAGCTCAGGCGCAAATGTGTATTTGGCCATGATCTTCTTGACAAGCTCCGGCGGCAGTTTAGTCTCCTTTGCTACCAGTTCAACCGTCTCTTCTGGATTCCCTTCCATATACAGGAGGCTGCGGTTATGGGCCTTGAGGAAGGCCGC
This sequence comes from Bacillota bacterium, assembly GCA_012510855.1. GTDB lineage: Bacteria > Bacillota > Limnochordia > DTU087 > DTU087 > DTU087. The sequence continues at coordinate 2,772 of JAAZHE010000051.1, forward strand.
GAGCACCTCGGGCTGCTTCTCTATGATTTCCCTTCTAGCTGTCATCACTGTTAAGCCGGGCATCAAACCAACGCCATCTCTAAGAACACTTATTTGGCCTGCACTCTGCAGTCTCGATAAGACAGGCTCAACCACAGCCGCCGCATCGACATGACCGGCCATTAGAGCAGTGACAGCATCCGGCACCAACATGTTGGCTACTTGGACATCCTCGAGACTAAGCCCTGCCTCTTCCAGTGCTTTACCCAAAAGATAATGGGCTTCAGTCCCTACTGGCACGCCAACAGTCTTGCCTTTCAGGTCCCGTATCGATTGGCAGGACGAATCTACCTTGGTGACGATGGCAAAGCCCGCCGGCGCTTGTCCGTATGCAGCAAACACCTGCAGGTCCCTGCCCCCGGCAAAAGATGTAATTGTGGATGTGCCTCCCATGACAGGGGCTATATCCAGTTCACCGGCGGCCATGGCTTCGGTCATCTGATAGCCTGCCAAAAATGACTTATATTCTACCTCTACGCCCAGTTCTGCCATGGCTTCTTCCAGGAAACCCATCTCCTTCATGACAATGCTGGGCACATTGAGAGGCATCGGATTGTATGATACAGTCAACTTTTCCGCTGCCGCAGCATTTAGGCCCAGCACCAGTAGGAGGATCAAAGTTAGGACCAGTACGATAGTGCCCTTCCCATCTTTGCTTTGCTTCATAAAAACCCCTTCCTTTCTAAATGTAAATTATTCCAATATCCCCAACAATTCCTGCCGATAGACATTGAAATCCATGGCAATACGGTCTCTGGGATAGGGCAAGTCCACCGGGATTATCCCTTTAATAGTCCCGGGGCGGGGAGAAAGCACTACGATTCTGGTGGAAAGCAATATGGCCTCGTCTATATCATGGGTTACCGCCACCACTGTTAACGAGCTCTACTGCCAAATCTTCATCAGCAGGGTCTGCATCTTCAGCCGGGTAACAGCGTCAAGGGCTCCCAAAGGTTCATCTAAGAGCAGAACTTGGGGAGAACCAGCCAGGGCTCTTGCCAAAGCAGCCCTTTGAGCCATCCCCCCCGACAGTTCCCTAGGATAGGCTCGGGCGAAATCCTCTAACCCTACCAGCCGCAGCAACTCCCACAACCTCTCCTGATTTCGGCCCCGGTCAGGTAGGCCCAAGCGAATATTGTGGGCGACTGTAGCCCAGGGAAAGAGCCTCGGCTCCTGAAAAACCAGCCCCCGATCTCGGCCTGGTCCCCTAACCGGCTCCCCCCTAATCCTGATCTCTCCTTCCGACGGGCGTTCCAGGCCCGCAATCATGTGCAAAAGGGTTGTCTTCCCACAGCCGCTCTGGCCAATGATGCTGATGAACTCGCCCCGGGCAACGGCCAAGGTGAGGTCCTCTAGGACTGATAGCCGCTTGCCCCCCACCACATACTCCTTGCTTACCTTCCTTAACTCAACCATCGCAGGAGTGTCAGCAGAATTATCCCTTATTCTGCCAGCGGAGTATATATCCTTCAAGGGACTTCCACCCCCAATCAATGGCCAGCCCCAAGAGACCGATAACAACGATTCCAATAAACATTTCATCCATCCGGACAAGGGAGCGGGCAGCCATGATCATATATCCTAACCCGCTGAAGGCTGCCAGCATCTCCGCCGCCACCAGTGCCCGCCAGCTGTTGGACATGCCCAGCCTCAAACCGGCTATGAGGCTGGGAGCCGCAGCCGGCAAAATCAGCTCCCGCAGGGTCTCTCTGGGAGAGAACTCCAGAAGCCGCGCAACTTCCCAAAAGCGTCTATCTATCTGGGTAATACCCAAAACTGTATTCATGAAAATGGGGAAAAAAGCCGCATATACAATCACCGCCAGCTTAGTAGCCTCGCCAATGCCCAGCACCATGATCAAGACCGGGATCCAGGCCACCGGGGGCACCTGCCGCAAAAATCCCAGAATTGGCGAGACATATTGAGCAAAGGGTGAAAAAACGGCGACCAGGATTCCTGCTGGAACCGCCAGCCCTGCCGCCAGCAAAAATCCCTGTCCGATGCGGACCAAACTAATTCTCACATGAGCCTGCAGCTCTCCACTGGCCACGAGATCTTTGAAGCTCATTACTACCGCCAACGGACTGGGCAGGATCCCCACGCCCACTCCGGATTCTGCTGCTAGCCACCATAGTAGGACTGCCAGTAGCGGAACAGCAAGCCCCCGCAGCCCATCTTTCATCCTGAGAGCCTCCCCCAAGTTGATCCAATCCCATCCGCTTCCCAATCAAAGATCTTAGAAGTCGTCATAGTCCTTCGCTTATCGCCCATCGATCCCCTTCAGAAACAAGGAGAAGCTTATTCCTGGCAGAAAAATGAGACATATTCTGGTTTTGAGAAGGAATCCGAGGCTTGAAGGCCGAAATGCTTTCTCGTCGTACGTTTCCGTAGGGGGCATCAAAATGTCGGTTGATGCAGAAAAAACCATCCTCGCCCTTCCTGAAGTGGAATCATGCCGGATTATTTACCGCGATGGTGAGCTAGATCAGATTTACGTTTCAGCCAAGATCCCCACTCAGCATTCCGGAGAAAGACTGCAGTTCATCAAGTCCCTGGTACGTTCGGTAGTTGGTGCATTGGCTCTGGAACACGGATGGCATATTGACTATCGTAAAGTGAAAGTCTTGGATTCTCTGGATGGCTCCACAGCCGACAAGCCCAGGGTTCGGGAAGCCCGGATCCGCATCGTCGCTGCATACATAAGATATACTTCTGAACCCGAGGTTCGGGTGGAACTCGCCCTGAATGAATCCACTTATACGGGACAAGCTCGCTATGACGCCTCTGATCCTACAGGATCCGCAACAGCGGCCTTCCTAAATGCCTTTCACCAGATGGGCCTTGGTGAAGTTACTCCCATCTTTACCCATGAAATACCCGGTTATCTGGCCCATGGCAATTTGGTCATTACCAAACTGCGGTATAAGTGTGGTGAACACCCGACTGATCTTCTAGGCATAGCTGAGTCACATCATGATCTGATTCTCTGTACAGTGCGGGCATGCTTAGATGCCCTGAACAGAAGGGTGGCACTGTATTGCTTAGATAATAGTTGCCCGGCCGAACCGAACCGGATCTCAACCGAATAGAACCGAACCCATTATCTAGGATGGGAGGGTTCTAAAGTGAAGAAACGCATCATAGCTATTCTCTTCACTGTAGCTTTGACCCTAGGCCACGCCATGGTCGCGCTGGCCGATACGGCCCGCTTCCGCTGGCCTCGGTAAACCGCTAGACACTGCCCTTTGGCCGGGCACTTTTTTGCAAAGGTGATACTATGGAACCAAATTACATACTGAAAACCTATCTCTGCACCATCGGATTAACAGCTGCTGCAGCAACTTATCGACTGGGACTCAGCACTACGAACAGATTCCATGTGGACTTGGTTCTGTTTTTATTTCTTCTTTTGGCCAACAATCGGCGGTCAATTCAAACAGAGTCAGGCACTTTTTCCCTCAATTATCCCCTGCTGCTACCGGTTATGGCATTCCACGGGCCCTTGGTGGCCGCGGCTACAGCAACCCTGGGAGTCATCGAGTTTGATGAGCTCAAGGATCCTTTGCCAGTGATTATTCATAATCGAGGGACCATCGCGCTGAGTGCTTTGCTGGGAGGTATGGTTTTTCATGCTGTCAACGGCCGATATGGTTTCACCCTCGCGGTAGCCGCATCAGCAGCCACCTATCTAGGAGTCAACAATGTTTTCTTCATGCTTGCCAAACTGGTACAGATGGCTGTTACCCACACACGGGATGGCTTTCTCAATGACCTTGTGGAAACTGCCAAAACGCTAATACCTTCCGCCGCCATGGGGGCGGTGTTCTATTATACTTACATTTATTTTTCGGTCTATGGATTGGTCTTATCATACCTCTTTTTGCTGGCCCTCCGGTCCCATACCCTGTTTGGCCTCCTGGATACCACTTATCGTCTTGCATTGATCAAATCCCTGCTGCGGGCTGTTTGGGCGAAAGATCCCGAATTGATGGAACATATGGAACGGGTGGCCTTCCTAAGCGGGGAAATAGCTCGCCAATACGGGTATTCGCCGCTGAAGCAGCGGGCTCTCGACGAAGCTTGTTATTTCCACGATATCGGCAAACTGGAGATTGAAGATGAAATCCTCAAGTGGCCGGGTCGTCTAACCCAGCGGCAGTTCGAGACCATTAAGACCCACCCAGAGCGCGGAGCACGCTTCATTGAGGAGATCCCCATTCCTCTGCGAAACCGCAAGCTCATCCGCAACATTGTCTTGTACCACCATGAACGCTGGGACGGCAAGGGCTATCCTATGGGATTGGCCGGAGAACGGATACCATTAGAGGCTAGAATAGTAGCGGTAGCTGATACATGGGATGCCATGACCAGCCACCGCTGTTATAGGAAAGCACTCAGCATACCAGAAGCTATAGCTGAACTAAAGCGGGTCAGGGGAACCCAATTAGACCCTAAAGTGGTAGACGTCTTCCTCGAAATCCTCGATGATATTATGGAAAAGGAAAGGAAGCAGATAGGCGCTAGACCCAAAGAAAAAGAGCACTACACCTCTGTTCCCTTGTAGCTTAAGAAACTGCCTTCGCTAAAAAACCGCCGCCTTACTCCAAGACAACGCCTCTCTCGGCCATAAAGGTCTCAATTTCCTGCCGAGTGGGAATGGCCGTCTGCGCCCCTAGCTTAGTAACCGCCAAAGCACCAACTGCGTTGGCAAACTGTACAGCATTGCGAAGGGAATATCCTTCGGCCAAGGCTACTGCTAATCCCCCGGCAAAGGAATCACCGGCCGCTGTGGTATCTTCTGCTTTTACCTTGTGGGCCGGAATATGCTCCATGCCCTCGGGTGTGGCAAGGATAACACCATTGCCGCCTAGTTTCAGGATGACATTTTTGGTGCCGTATTCCAGCAGCTTGCCTGCAACCCGGTATGCATCATCCAGATTATGTATCTCCTCCCCCGCCAATACTTGGGCCTCATGCTCATTGGGGGTAATGATATCCACCTGAGCCAAAAGCTCTTTGGCCAAGGGCCGGGCTGGACCGGGGTCGAGAATCACCAGTACCCCTGCTCCTTTTGCCATGCGAATCACAGTTTCCACTGTCTCCATGGGAATCTCCAGCTGCAGCATGACAATCTGGGCTGTTTCTATAGTTTCCCTCGCTGCTTCAATATCTGTCGGCATCAGGCTGTTGTTGGCGCCGGGAATCACAACGATGCTGTTTTCCCCATCATCATCCACAATGATAACAGCCACTCCCGTGGGTACTCCTGGAGTGACTTGGATCAATTGGGGGTCTACTCCATTGTCCCGAAAATTGGCCAGATGCTGCTCGCCAAACATGTCATCTCCCACCCGTCCCAGCATCTTAACATTGCCGCCGGCGCGGGCTACTGCCACTGCCTGATTGGCTCCTTTACCCCCCGGCACCATGCGAAAATCTGAGCCTAGGACGGTCTCGCCGCTTCTCGGCATCCGCTGAGTTCTACCAACCAAATCAGTATTGATGCTGCCAACTACCACAATATGCCCTTTTTCCAAACTGTCCACTCCCCCACTAGATATCTCTAATCAGGTGACCCTCTATCACTCAGCTACCCAATCGGTTCTGTGCCGCCGCTAGACTCCACCTGCTGCACCTGATCTGTATGCCTCAAGACGCTTCAGACTTAGATCCACATATTCCTTGACAATATCATATCCGATAAAACGCCGGCCGGCCTTTGCCGCTGCAAGACATGTAGAACCGCTGCCGCAGAAAGGATCGAGGATTACTTCCCCGGCAAAGGTGTACAGCTGGATCAAGCGGTACGGCAACTCTACAGGAAATGGAGCAGGATGACCAACAGCCCGGGCAGATTCTGAGGGAAACTCCCAGACGCTCCGAGTATACTCTAGAAACTCCTCTCTTCCAATGGTACTGATTCGGTTCTCGGCTTTCCGGCCGAAGGGACCCTTGGAGAAGACTAAAATATATTCATGCACATCCCGCAGAGTCGGGTTGGAAGCCGACATCCAGCTTCCCCACGCAGTTGAGCTACCGGAACTGGCTCCTTTGTTCCAGATAATTTCTCCCCGCATGCGAAATCCGATCTCCAGCATATCGGTGATAATAAACGCGTGGAGCGGGATATAGGGACGCCTGCCGATATTGGCCACATTCACACAGGCCCGTCCACCTGGGACCAGTACTCGGAACGTCTCGGCAAAAACCTCCCTCAGCAGGCCCCGGTACTCATCTAAAGACAGGTCCTGATCATAATCCTTACCTACATTGTACGGAGGCGATGTAACCATCAGGTGCACGCTGTTATTGGGAATTTCGCTCAGGTCACGGCTGTCCTTGTGAAAAACCTTGTCCAGCAGGCTCTCTGGCACTTCCTGGTGGCTCAAATCGTCCAGTTCCATCAGCTCCAGCTGGTCATAGAGCCTGCTGTTGTAGAAAGCCGCAGAATCATGGTTCTCCCGTTTACCAGCTCCAAAGGATCGAGTAGAAGTCCTGGTACCCACGAGCTCAAGACCTCCCTCTGGGCATAATAGCTGCGGCATTGAAGCCAATCTCAACGGGACTATCGGCCTCCATGGTATTCCACTGGTTTCAAAGTACGGTAAGTAAACCAGGCTGCCCCAGCACCTAAGAGAAGGTCCCCAATACTGAATACATTGCCTAACACCGGAAGAGGCAGCAGGAATACATCGCCCAACCACCATAAGGGCGTATCTGGACCAATCACGCAGGAGTTGTTCAGAATACCTTCTTCATAAATACCCAGCCATTCCAAATGCTGGGCGAGAGCCGGCATGTACCCATTATTGGCCCAAATGACGGCCAGATTGCTTAGCAGTCCAGCCCCCATTAAGCAGAAACCTGGTTGCCGGCGATTAAGTAACGCAAAGCCAACCAAGAGGGCATAGGATGCCATGTGGAGCTGCGCTGTGGCAGATGGCAGCCATTCCCTGCCAAAGGATGAGAAAACGGCAATCTGAAGTGCGAGGGCCAATAAGACCAGTCCAGACCAGCGCAAACGGAGAGCTGCCAGGCGGCGGAGATCTCCGCCCAAGGCAATGCCTAAGACTAATCCTACTAGGATAAACAGCAGCAGAAACACCTCATACCACTTCCCCAGGTAGTTCCCTGGCAGCAGCCACCTCTTCCTCTGCGGCGCCGTGAGATTCTCCACCATGACTTTCCACCCACTCTATAAAGGCCTGTACTACGACACTATCGAATTGTGTGCCGGCGCCGGCTACCAGGCGCTTCAAGGCCTCTTCTTTGGGCAATGCCTTTCGGTATGGGCGATCGGCAGTCATAGCATCATAGGCATCGGCTACTGCTAGAATACGGGCACCCAGAGGAATCTCGTCGCCTCTAAGACCGTCTGGGTACCCGGAACCGTCAATCCACTCGTGATGGTGGCGAATCAGCGGGACGCCTTTTTGGTAATGGGCCAATCCTTGTACTATCCGAGCTCCAGTAACAGGATGCTCCCGTACTCGTTCCATTTCTTCGCCCGTCAGTTTCCCCGGTTTGAACAATAGATCATCTCTCCAGGTAACTTTACCCAGATCATGAATTCTCGCACTGGCCTGCACCAACTGGCAGATATTCTCAGACAAACCCATTTGCCGGGCAATGGCAGTGGCGTATTTCGCCACCCGCCGGGAATGCTCAGCAGTATATGGATCTCGGCAGTCAATAATATCGGCTAGCGTTTCCAAAACAGCCTGCGCTTGTTGCCTTACCAAGACATTATTGCGGAAGGAAACGTAGATAATCACCATAGGCAGGAAAAAAAGGATAAGGGCCGGTGCATCATAGCTGTAAACCAGGGCAACAAGCATGCCGATGGGATACAAGGCAATATCGTGGAGCAGCATTTCCCGATTCCCCTGCAGCCAGATCTCGATGGGCCGTTGCCCCTGTGTGAGGGCGATTACAGTGCAGGTAAGGAGACTATTACTTAGCAAAAACATCAGCCCAGAGATCAAACCCCACAAAGCATGGGTCTGGAAGGAAAAAACCCCGCCCGGTCCCAAGGCATATACCTTGGAAGCCAAGGCAGCAGAAATAGCTAACTGAGAGGTATTGAACAAGACACGGATAATTGGAACTCGACCGATGATATCACTCAGGCCGGTGGCCGCAGCTACCAGCAAGATAGAAACCTGGGGAGGAAAAAGAATGACTGCCGCAAAATCCAGAGCCGCTGCTACCGAAACCGTTCCGTCTTCCGATAGGCGTACTGGAAAAAGATCAGCAATCAGGGCACAGGTGCCCAACACGATCGGCCCCACCCACGGCACCGGCTGAATGTTCAATAGGGCCCATGCGATGACTCCTGCTCCCACCAATATTGTTAATGAAATGAAAATCCTGGCAGTTGACTGTGATTGCTGAGACACTGATTTCGCTCCCAAATAAAGGGTATACCGAAGTCTAGCTGCACAGCTGCTAGACTTCGGCGGCCGCTAATCGCTCCTATACTAACGCCATTTGTGGTGAGCGCCGGATGCAATCAGAAACGAGGCAATGACTGTTATATAGTAGAGAATTCGCCACTTCATAGGTCCTTACCTCCTATGCTTAGTTATTCTTCCGACTCGATCCAGCCACTCCGAGCCCCTGGATAGAATCTTGTAGACACTTTCTCCATTGATCTTACAATCCCTTCCCAGCTGCCGGGTTCTGGAAAAAAACTCAAAGAAAAGAAAAGCCGCAGGTTTTACCCTACGGCATGACTATTGGTTGCGGGGGCCGGATTCGAAC
>JAAZHE010000052.1 GCA_012510855.1 Bacillota bacterium
GCTTAGGGTACTCTACGAAACCCTGGGTGATAGCTCTACGGAACCTCAGCGGCTTCAGCACAGCTTTATGAACACCAATTGTGGCGAGGTCTCTCGCCTACTAAAGCTTGACGCGTACCCCTCCCTCTCGGCGGTTGACACCAGGATAGCCAGATAGTAGGATATAAAAGGTGTCTTACGTTTATCTTGGGGGAGGTGGCAAGTATGGCCTATTTCATTAGCGACGAGTGCATTTCCTGTGGTGCCTGTGAGGCGGAGTGCCCTGTGGGAGCCATTAGTGAAGGTGAAGACAAGTACGTTATCGATGCTGATCTTTGCACCGACTGTGGCGCCTGTGGTGATGTATGCCCGGTAGAAGCGGCTCAGTCAGAGTAAATCACAGGGGACGAATGCTAGGGCTTGTCGATGATTCGACCAGTTGGTTGGGACAAGCCCAGCGGCAAAGATGTTTGAGGCCGGGCAAGTGAACCCGGCCTTAGCTTACTCTTTTAAGGTCCCTGCCGCCTCCCGAGCCAATGCGTCTTCCATAATGGCTTGGGTGGCGCTAGCACCGATCCTCGCAGCTCCTGCCCGGCGCATCTCCAAAAGGGCATCTAGGGTTCTAATGCCGCCGGCTGCCTTTACCTGCACCTTTGGTCCGGTATTCTCCCGCATCAGCCGAACATCGGCCGCCGTAGCCCCGCCGGTGCCGAAACCAGTGGAAGTTTTTACGAAATCAGCCTCCGCGGCTTCACAGAGCTGACAAGCCTTGATTTTCAGTTCGTCGGTTAAGTAGCAGTTTTCAAAGATCACCTTGACGATGGCTCCCCGGGAATGGGCGGCATTGGTGATAGCCTTGATTTCTTGGGCTACATAATCAAAGTCGCCAGACAGCAGGCGAGAGTAATTCATGACCATATCCAGTTCGACTACGCCGGCCTCCATGGCCTCCAGGGCTTCTGTCAGCTTAATGGAGGTTGTCTGAGTCCCGTGGGGAAAGCCAATTACAGTGCTGAGGGCGATGCCGGTTCCTTTGAGGAGCTCTGCCGCAAGACTCACATCGGCAGGGCGGACGCAGACTGATGCCGTCTGATAGCGCTTCGCGACTTCACAACCGGCCTTAATCTCTTCAACGGTCATGTTGGGACGAAGCAGTGAGTGGTCGATCATGGCCGCTATATCCTTTGCCTTGAGCATTTCCAACACGCTCCTTTCCGCCTAATACTTGGCTCTTTCCATTCCATAATTCTGTTCCCCTGGACCTTCTCCTCTCATTTCTCACCCGAAAGAGGATACTAGAGCTTTAGCATGGAACCAATCAGTAAACAAAACCGGGCCATTCGTCCATTGGGCCTTTTGGCCGACGAAAATGCTTTGGATGGGATGTTGAATCTGACTAAGTATGGTATGATCATCTACAAAAACAAGGTTGGATAATGCCCTTTACGGAATAGATCGAGACTAGAAGGGGAGTAGAGAAAGTTGGCATTGCCCTTTAGATTTACCCGCAAGCTGGTTGAGGTCAATGGCAAGCTGCGGGAATATCATGTTGTTGAGCACGGTGGGGCCGTGGCTGTTGTCCCAATTCAAGATGGTAAGATTACCTTGGTGCGGCAGACCCGCCCTGCTGTCAACGAGGAGCTCCTGGAGATTCCAGCAGGCTGTCTGGAGCAGGGGGAGGAGCCCTTGGCTTGTGCCAAACGGGAGCTGGCCGAAGAAACCGGGTGGAGAGCGGAGACCTGGCACGAACTGGGCTGGATCTATCAGGCGCCGGGTTACAGCAGTGAGATCCTGCATCTTTATATCGCAACGGATTTGTCCATGGGAGAGCAAGATCTGGATGATTCCGAGGATATAGTGGTGGTGCATCTACCTGTGGAAGAAGCATTAGCCATGGCCTTGAGAGGTGAGCTGAGGGATGCTAAGACTGTGGCAGCGCTGTTTCATCTTCAAGCCTGGCTGGAGAAGCAGAAAGGTGCCCGTGAACGGGAGGGCGCTTAATAGATTAGACTACTCCAAGGGGTAGTAAGCTACTAGGAGCTTAACTTGCCGTATCTTCAGGACTTTGGGAATGCTAACCGCTGTGCCTAGCCATGTTAGATATAAGCAGGGAAAGAATTTGGCGATGCTCGGAAGGAAAGCAGCACCCCCCCTTGAGTGAACGGGGGCTTCTGGGAAGGGAATCGGCAGGCCAGTACGGGAGGGATCGGATTCGATGGATAGGTACCGTGAAATCATGGAGGAGTTGGAGTACATCACAGACCATGACGGATTCGTGGAAACGTGCTTGGATCTGCGGGATTCCATGTATTTTTACGACAAGGGTCTGATTCTAGCCGGGTACGCCAGTTCTGTCGAGATGTTGATGAGTTTTGCCATGTTCTGGGCTGCTTTGGAGGCTCCGGAAGAATCACCAGAAGTTTTCGACCAGATTGAAAGGATTGTGTACAATCTGGAAGGGCGGCTGCGGGCCGATGACGTAACCATGGATGTTGCAGCCCTCATCGAGACCTTCTTGCAGACCAGCGGCTGGGTGTTGAGCCAGCGGTTCATTGTCTTCCGGCACATGTTTGAGGCTTACCGGGACAATCGCTACAATTTGGATGATAGTCCCGACAGACTGCTATTGGAAGTCCAAACCCTTGTGGAAAGGGATAACGACCGGGCCGCGGAGCTCCTGGGCCAGGTGGGAGCAATGGCCCTCAGGGGAGCTGCAATTAGGCCGGTGTGGCTCTTGATCGCCAAACCCCGGCTGCAGATGTGGCTGCGGGGCGTTTTGGGAGTTGTGCAGAATTTTGCCGCTGCCAGCCACTTTTCTTTCCCGGTGGATGCTGCAGACCGGGAACGGCAGAAGTGGCGTCCTGATACCGGCAAACCGGTAGTGGACCTCAAGGCCTTTCGCAACTTGCGCTATCCCATGATGCCAACCGACACTCCCAACATACTTCGCCGGGAAGAACTGGACGATCATCTATTGGAGCTTTTCGGAGGTGGGCCCTTACGGGAAAAGACCGTGGCCAGGCTGGTGGCCGCCGGTGACTCCATCAAGCATGTTCTGCTGGCGGTGCTAGCCAGCGAGGAGCTGTTCGAAGAAAGGGAGACGGGCATCGGCAGTCGCTGGGTCTTAAGCAATGTCCTAGAGCTTTTGAGTAGGCTCAAATACCCGGAGACTATACCGCGCCTGGTAGACCTCCTTTGCCGAGTGCCCCCCGGCGGTGCCTTGTATATCCAGATATTGGAGTTTCTCCTTAATCACAAGGACGAGGCAGCAGAAGCGGCGGCAGCCAAGCTTAAGGGAGAGCACCTCAGCGTGGACGAGGCCCTAGCTCTCACAGATTTTCTTAGTCGAGTGCGCCCTGGGGAAGTCTATCCGATCTTAGTAAAGCTCTTGGATAAAGTTGCTACCTGGGATGAGCAGCTGGCGGTAGCTAGAAGCCTGATTCAAACCGGTGATGTCCGGGCCATTCCCCATCTTCGCCGGTTAGGCACCACTCTGGTCGATTCTCCCTACAGGAGGATAGTCCAGGAGTTCCTAGCATATGCAGCCCGCCGCATGAAAAACGGCAGCCGGGGCAGCCGTAGGGTGCTGGGCAAAGTCAGAGGGACCCGTCAGGCAAATGGGTCTAGCCGCCAGAGGCCCAAAATATATCGAACTTCGCCCACCGGTAGGCCGGGGCGGCATATGTAATCGAGTACATTGAGAAGATCAGCTCATTGATGAGAAAGAGGGGGTGCACAGCTGGCATCCCCTCAATACATACTGTATCCTGGGATAAAGCTGGATTATCCTAGAATAAAGCTGGACGATGAGATGAGATCGCCGAGTCCCACCGTTAAGACCGGCTTAGCTACCAGCTTGGTCGGCACCAGGACAATCCTGCGGCCGTTCTTGGTTGCGATGCCGGTTTCCATAAACTTCTCCTCCTCAAGCTCTTGGGCTAGTTCGGCCATGAGGGGGAATAGCTGCTCCGCTGTGGGGACATTTAGTCCATCTCTAATCTCCTCCGGAGTTCCCACTCTCCCGATGGTAGATCGGCTGGCTGCTAGCGTCGCTGCAAACAACATGGCATCACGGGTTTGTTCACCGCTTGAGTAATCC
>JAAZHE010000008.1 GCA_012510855.1 Bacillota bacterium
CAGCTGTGAATCTCATCGGTTATTCAGCCATGGCAGGGGCTGTCGGAGGAGGTGGCTTGGGCGACCTTGCCGTTCGCTACGGATACCAGCGCTTCCGGACAGATATTATGCTGGCAACGGTCATCATTCTGATCGTCTTGGTTCAGGCAACGCAGAGTCTGGGAGACTGGGCATCTAGAAGTTTGTCCAAAAAATAAACCTTATATCAAATCATATGGGGGGTTTGCAACATGAAGAAAATCCTAACACTCACACTGATCATCACTTTGCTGGCTGCAGTTAGTGTTCCGGCAGCTGCCCAGACACTAAAGGTAGGGGCTACACCTCGGCCCCATGCCGAAATCCTCAACCTGATCAAGCCGGACCTAGCGGAAGTGGGGATTAATCTGGAGGTGATCGAGTTCACCGATTACGTACAGCCCAATCTCGCGTTGGCAGAAGGGGATCTGGATGCCAACTACTTTCAGCACATTCCGTACCTGGAGAACTTCAGCAAGGATCATCGGCTGGATCTAACCTACATCGCCAAGGTGCATATTGAGCCCATGGGTGCATACTCAGACAAACTTCAGAAGGGCGATGAGATTAAGCAGGGTGCTCACATTGCCATCCCCAACGACACCGTAAACGGCGGTCGGGCGTTGCTCCTTCTGGAGGCCCAGGGGTTGATCGAGCTGGATCCGGCGGCGGGAATCACCGCTACCGTTCTGAACATCGTCTCCAATCCCTTGAAGCTCAGGTTCAGTGAGTTGGAGGCTCCCCAGCTGCCTAGAATTCTTCCCGATGTGGATCTAGCCATCATCAACACCAACTTTGCCCTGGAGGCAGGCCTGGATCCCTTGACCGACGCTTTGTTCATCGAGGGCAGCGATTCTCCTTACGTTAACGTGCTGGCCGTGCGGAGCAGCGATGTGAACCGGGAAGACTTGGCTAAGCTGGCTGAAGCGCTCCTTTCCGACAAAGTCAAGGAGTTTATCCTCTCGGAATACGGCGGCTCAGTGGTTCCCGCTTTCTAAACTAGGAAATTCTAAGGCATTTAGCGAATAAGTGGGTGGGAAACTTGCAGTACCACCCGCTTTTTTGTTATGCAGTGTAAAGGAGGTCGTGAACTTGACTCATAAGGCAGATATCGGCATTTTCGGCGGTTCAGGCTTTTATGAGCTCCTTCCAGATGTAGAGGAAGTCTGGGTAGAGACCCCCTACGGTTCACCCAGCGACAGGATCGCCTTGGCTACCATCGAAGGCAGACGGGTGGCTTTCTTACCCCGCCATGGCAAGGATCACCGCTTCCCTCCCCATAAGATCAACTACCGGGCCAACTTGTGGGCCATGAAGGAACTAGGGGTAAGCCGCATCATCGGCCCCTGTGCTGCCGGCAGCCTGCAGCCCCACATCAAACCCGGCGATTTTGTGGTAACCGATCAGTTTGTCAACCGGACTTGGGGTAGGGAGGACACCTTCTACGACGGTCCCATCACCACCCATATCAGTGCCGCAGATCCTTATTGCGAAGAGCTCCGCCAGATCGCCATCGCTGAAGGCAAGAAGCTGGGCATTAACATCCACGAGCGGGGAACGGTAGTGGTGATTTCCGGCCCCCGTTTTTCCACTAGGGCAGAGAGTCGGGAGTTTCGGAGCCACGGTTGGGAAGTCATCAACATGACCCAGTACCCCGAGGGGATTCTCGCCCGGGAACTGGGAATCTGCTATGTCAACATAGCCTTGATTACAGACTATGATGCCGGCCTGGAAGACGATCCCTCCATTGAGCCGGTGAGCCATGAAGCAGTGCTCAAGGTCTTTCAGGAAAACAACCACAAGCTGAAAGAGCTCCTTTACAAAATGGTTGCTGCCATCCCGCTGGAGCGGGGCAGCCGCTGCCAGTGCGCTGATGTGTTGAGGACCGCTCGAAGCTAACAAATTTTGGCAATCTCTAGAGGCGGCCTTCCAAGAGCTGCCTCTAATACTTATCTCCGAAAACTGGAGGAAAGAAAGGGCAGGAGCAGATACCCTCAGTATTGAAAGTTTGGAGGAGGTCAAAAGGGAGTAAAGGAGCGCTGTTCTGGTGGCCCGCAGACCAACATTGGACGTGCAGGGAATTGATCGGATCTTTCAGCAGGCTGTAGCGACCCTGTCCGAGAGTCGTGATCAAATCTACGGTATTGCTGAAGCGGCACAGATCGAATACCAACGGGTGCAGGTCCAGTATGAAGAGATACGCCGAGAAGCAGCCGCTTGTGTGAAGCAGGTAGATGAGCTGGAGCGGCAGCTGAGGCTGGCTAAAATGCGCTTAGCCGTGGTCAACAGGGACTTTGAACGCTACAGTGAAAAGGAGATTAAAGAAGCCTACGAAGAAACCCATAACCTGCAGGTCCAGGTGGCGGTGGCCCGGGAAAGGGAAAATGCCCTGCGGCGGAAGCGTGATGAACTGGAGCGGAGCCTGCGCAATCTGGCGCAATTGGTGGCCAAAGCTAACCATATGGCTAAGCATGTCGGAGCAGCTATGAGCGTCCTGGTGGGCAATCTGGAGGATGCTTTAGAAGCCATCGACAGCCTCCAGGAAAAATCGGTTCTGGCAACCAGGATCATTCAAGCCCAAGAGGATGAGCGCCGCCGAGTGGCCCGGGATATCCATGACGGACCGGCTCAGGCTATGGC
>JAAZHE010000053.1 GCA_012510855.1 Bacillota bacterium
AGGCAGGTGCTCTCCCAGCTGAGCTATTCGCCCGGGGTAAAGCCTCTATGCCAGCCGCATGACTAATTATAGCATCCCCTTTAGCCGAAGTCAACCATAAATGTGCAACGAATCTTAGGCTCCTCTCTGATACGGCAGCGCCTGCCTTGACACCTGCAATTTGTTAGCTCTGGCCCCTGAGGCTTTACCAGCTCTCCTTCGTTTCAGCCTTACTGCCTAGGCCTCAGTTTCCTCTTCATCCAACAGCCTCTTTTCACCCTTGAGTTCCTGGATGCGGGTGATGTTCTGAGTAACCTCCAGCACGCCCATATATTCTCCCGCTTCGTCCCGCACAGGGAAATAGCGAATGTGAAGTAGCTGTCCCTTCATGCGGATCCAGAACTCAGCAACATCCCGCTTACCGGCCTTGAAGTCTTCGACAATCTTGGTCACTACGTGAACGCTTTCCGGCGGATGGCACCTTTCTACTCTCCTGCCGATCACGGCTTTGGTGCGGGTAAAGAACCGCTCCGGTCCCGCAGAAAAATACCGGACGACATTGTCTTTGTCAACAAAGGTGATGTCTACAGGCAGATGATTGAAAATCAACTGGATCTCCTTTAAGGTCAAAAGGCCAGTGGGAAGCTCCAGGTAGCCTTCAGGAGCCTGTTTGGGCGCAGCTGCTAGCTTGGAGCTTCGTTCCGGTTGCCATTCTACTTCCGGTTTCACCAGTGTGTACCCAATGTCATCACTCTCTTTGGCAATTGCCAGCCACTCATCTTCAGAAAGGGTCTCAAGAGACATGGGAAGCAGGATCTTCTCCTCCTTGTAGATCATGCTGTCCATTTCCTCGAGGACCGGACGTACCTTGGCCTCGATCTGCCCCTTAAGCTCAGCAGCTGACAAGGAAGCTACACTATCTAGCAGAGCAGAGATTTCCTTTAAACCAGCCCGAATATCATCGTGGAGTGACCACATGACACTGGAAGGACCAGAAATACCGTTACGCTCCAAAATGGGAAACAAGAGGTTCTCCTTGCGGCTGTAGTGTTTTTCTACTTCGCACAGCTGCCGGTGCAGGCGCTTCCACTCATCTATATGCCGAGGCCGTTCTTCATCGTTCGCGGCTACCACTTCGTCCAATACTACCTTCAACCGTGCTATCACTTTTCCCAAGGCTTCGTTTTCCAGCCGCATGGTGTGGACCGGATGCCCAGGTATACTCTCAGGAGACGGCGTTATATCCAGCGAATCTTGAAATACCTGAACGTGAACATCACAGAGTCGTTTGACTTCTTCCTCAGGCAGCCCTTCATCGATCAGCGTCTGCTCCAGCTGAGCGATCTCAGTAGCACCCACATCTTTCAGAAGAGCAGCAAACCGCTCTTTCACTTCGTCAACGGTCTTGCCGCTATGTAAATCCATAATAATCTGCTTAAGCTGTTCCTGGCGGTAAGCACGGTTGTTGATCAGCTCTGTCACACAGCTCACTCCTTCGCACTTTTACTTGATTATTTTCCCCAACCGCCAGACGTTAAAACCCGTCTCTATAGGGTTTCGTTGCTTATGGAGAGAATTTTGTAAACAAACTGGCCTGCCGGCGCATCTACGTTTACTAGTTCCCCAACTTTGCGGCCTAAGAGCGCTTGGGCAACCGGTGAACGATGGGAAATCCTGCTGGCAGCAGGGTCCGCCTCCACTGAGCCAACAATCGTAAACTCCATTTCTTCTCCGGTATCCATATCCCGTATCCTCACCAGGTGACCAACCCGTACTTGGTCTGTACTGATTTCCTGTCCGTCAATTACCTTGGCATTTCCCAGCAAGTTCTCCAATATCTGAATCCGCCTTTCAATGTAGGCAAGTTCCATCTTAGATATCTCATAGTCGGGATTTTCCCACGAACCTCCGGAAAACAGTGCATCTCGCATACTGCTGGCCACTTCCCTCCACCTAACCGTCTTGAGATATACCAAGTCCTCCTGCAGCTTGCGCAGCCCAGCCGGTGTAAGATAGATCTCCTGCTCAGCCATGGGATATTCAACTCCTTGCCTCCTGCTTGCTAGCAATATATTCAACATACCTTGGCTACTTGCTGGAGAAACCTGCCACAGCCACGCTCCAGGATAACGACCTGAAGTTGCGCTTATCCTACCTAGGAAGGGATGAAGGAGGATGATGCAATGAGGAGCCTGTGGAATGGCAGTATCAGCTTCGGCTTGGTGAATATACCAGTCAAGCTCTACGCAGCCACAGCCAGTGAGGATATCAAGTTCAACTATCTGCACAGCATCTGCCATACTCCCATCAAGTATCAAAAGACCTGTCCCCGCTGTGCTAAGGCAGTGACTGAGGATGAAATCGTCAAGGGCTACCAGTTCCAGAAATCCCAGTACGTGATCATGGATGAGGCTGACTTCGAGGCAATCGCGCCGGAAAAAACCCGTTCCATCGACATTTTGGATTTTGTAGAACTGGATAGCATCGACCCCGTGTACTTCCAGCGAACCTACTTCTTGGAACCGACTGAGACCGGGGGCAAGGCTTACCATCTCTTGAAGCGGGCAATGAAGGAGAAAAACAAAATTGCAATTGCCAAGGTAGTAATTAGATCCCGGGAATATCTTGCAGCGGTAAGGGTATACGGCTCCGGCTTAGCTTTGGAGACAATGCACTATGCCAGTGAGATACGGGCAATCGACCAGCTGACCCAAGTAGGTGCAGAGCCCGAGATCAACGAAAGAGAACTAGAAATGGCTATGCTGATCATTGATAACCTCACGACAACCTTCGAACCGGAAAAGTACCGCAATGAATACCGAGAGATGCTCAAGACTGTAATAGAACAAAAGGTCGCCGGCAAAGAAGTCGCGCCTGCGGGACCGCCGCCGACCGCTGGTAAGGTCATCGATCTCATGGCTGCCCTAGAAGCAAGTGTCCAAGCAACCAAGGACAAAACGACCCAAGACCAGGAATCCACCTCTGGCCGGGAACCAACCCAACTCACGGTTAGACCAAAGGGACGGCGGCCGCAAAAAACGGAGGAAACAGGCTGAGTATAATGACAAGCTTTCTCCCCGTTCTCAAGCCAATGCTGGCGTTGACCTCTGATCCCTTCGATTCCCATGACTTCCTCTTTGAGCCCAAGTGGGACGGCTTTCGCTGTTTGGCGTATCTAGAAAGAGACTCTACGCTGCTCAAAAGCCGCAACGGTTCTGACCTTACCGGCTGCTTTCCAGAATTGACCTTCCTGCATAACCATGTTGTCGGTACGCCGGCAATCCTTGATGGCGAAATCATCGCCTTTCAAGGGGGCCGGGAATCCTTTTACCTCTTGCTGCAGCGGCTGAGGTCACCTTCTCCCAAGGCCCCTGTCGGCGGGAGTACACCGCTGGTGCCGGCGATTTTCATCGCCTTTGACATCCTCTACAGCCGGGGAGAATCTGTCTTGACTCTCCCCTTAGAAGAAAGAAAGGAGCTCTTAGAACGGGTAGTTGTCAAGGGTGGCAGTGAACACTTGCTTGTCAACAGCTACATTCTCCAGGCTGGAAAAGCCTTATTTGAGGCAGCCGTGGCCCAAGGCAGAGAGGGGATCATGGCCAAGAAGCTGGACAGCCCCTATCTGCCGGGAAAGCGCACTAAGCTGTGGCTCAAGATCAAGCCGGATAAGACAGTTGAGGCAGTGGTGGTGGGGTTTATCCCCAAGACTGACAAAACCTTTGCATCCTTGGTCTTAGGACAGTATTCCCCCGACGGGCAGTTGGTTCATGTTGGCAATGTAGGAACCGGGTTCACCGAGAGGACGATGGAGGAACTCCTGGTAGAGCTTAAACCTTTGGTGGCTTGTGAAAAACCCCTAGTTCAGGATTTACCCCCGGGGACGCAGAATGTAATCTGGGTCAAACCTCAGATGGTAGTAGAAGTAAACTATCTAGAATACACACCTGCAGGCACGCTGCGGCATCCAGTGTACCGCCGCCGGCGCCAAGATCTCATGCCAGAGCAATGCATCTTCGCGGATCACTCCGAAAAAGGAGATGGTTAGCGGTGGTAGAACAGCGGCAGACTGTGATCATCGATGGACAAGAAATTGAGATTACCAACTGGGATAAGGTACTGTGGCCGGAAGCCGGGTTCACCAAAGGAGATCTGATTCGCTACTACACTCTAGCCGCACCTTATCTTCTCACCCATCTGCGGGACCGACCTCTCACGGTGACCCGCTATCCCAACGGGCTCGAAGCCAACTCCTTTTACCAGAAAAACTGCCCCGCCTATGCACCGCCCTTTGTCCAGACAGTTCCCATAAAGGGCAGCAACGGATCGGAAAAGACCATCAACTATATCCTCGTCCAGAATCGGCCAACCCTGGTCTGGCTGGCCAACCAGGCCTGCGTCGAACTCCATCCCTGGCTGTCCCGCTATACGAGTCCTGAATTTCCTGATTGGATGGTGTTTGATTTGGATCCTGCCCAAGGCTGCGGCTTTGACGATGCCCGGGAAATAGCCTTCTTAGTCAAGAAAGCCCTAGATGAGCTGGGATTAGCATCTTGTCCGAAGCTGTCCGGTGCCACAGGCATCCACATTTATGTCCCCATAGAACCCAAATATCCTTACAGTGTCACCAGCGGCTTTGTAGGCGCCATCGGCAAGATTTTGGAAATGGTTTATCCAGCTAAAGTCACTACCGAACGCCTGGTAAGAAACAGAACCGGTCGGGTTTACATTGACCACCTCCAGAACCTGCAGGGGAAGACTCTGGCGGCACCTTACAGCCCTCGCCCTCATCCTGCCGGCACCATTGCAGCACCAGTGACCTGGGAAGAGCTGGAGGTTGTCTATCCACACCACTTTCATCTGGGAAATATTCTAGAGCGGCTCCATAAAACCCCCGATCTATTGGCTGCTGCTCTAAATCACCGACAATCCTTGGATGAGGCTTTGACCGCCGTCGGTATCGGTGCAGGAATAACGTAATATGGGGGCAACTTACAGTATCGACCTCTGCCTTCGCGATCAGACTAAGGGCGGAGGTGACTTGCTGTGGCTCGTCGAGGCAAATTGGCTTCCGAACGGCTGAAGATGGAGGCTGCAGAGGAAGTCGGCTTTGCGGATAAGGTGCGGGAAAGCGGTTGGGACAACGTCACCACCAAGGAAATCGGGCTGATGGTCCGAGAAATGATCCGGCGGGGTGAGAGAGTTCTTGCCCAGCAAAAACAACAGAATCAAACCTGATATCCCAAGTTCTGCACCGAGCGAGCATAAACCTCCCCGGTCAGTGGCATCCTAGTAGCAAACCTCGGACTCGACTCGTATTCCCTACATATCCCGGACCCTGGGGATATGGGCGGGAAAACCCAAGGCGGGAGGTTCCCAAATGATCACTGTCCTTGGGATACAACCCGCTTTGGACGAGTCAAGGTGCGAGGCAGCCATGAGCTAGGTCGCTTGGAGAAAATGGTGCCCAAGGCTGGGTAAAAGCTGACTCTCCAAGAATGACCGGACTGGGCAGGAAAAAGGAGTTTCCTGCCCATCTCATGTTTATGTTTCTGCCCTCGGAATTACAAAGCCGAATGTGGCACCTTCCCCGGGTTTGCTGGTGGCAAAGACTTCTCCCCCGTGGTTCTCGATAATCCCCCGGGAGATAGCCAAGCCCAGACCTGTGCCCTTCTTGCTCTTTTCTCTGGACTTGTCTGCCTTGTAGAACCTTTCCCAGACATAGGGAAGCTCCTCCGGATCAATGCCGCTGCCGGTATCGGAGACTTTCACAATCACCCGTGTATCCGACGCTTCTACAGAGACCGTTATCACACCTCCAGATTCGGTATACCGCAGGGCATTGTCTAGAAAATTGGTTAAGACCTGCTGCAGTCGGTCGCTATCTCCCAAGACCAGTATCTCTTCCCCTTCCTTAGGAGATGTCACCTCAGACCGCAGGTCGATTCCCTTGTTGGCAGCTTGAGGCCCAAAGACATTTTGCACTCGAAAAACCAGTTCTCTAATGTCAAGGAGATCGAAAGCGATGCTCATGCTGCCAGACTCAAGTTTTGCCAAGTCCAGGATATCATCAATTAAGCGACTCAATCGCGGGGCTTCATCTCTGACAATTCCAAGATAGCGTTCCCTTGTCTTTTCATCACTGACAGTCCCATCCAATAGCGGCTCTACAAACCCGCGGATCGACGTCAGCGGTGTACGAAGCTCATGGGTTACATTGGCCAGAAAATCCCGGCGCATATTCTCCAAACGCCGCGCTTCACTGACATCCTGGAGGAGAATCACGCTTCCCACTAACTCGTCCCGGCGGCGAATCGGACTTCCGTAAGCCCGCAGGACCACCATGGGAAACGGCGAAACATCTAATACTTCCACCTGTCCCGTGGTACTCACTTTCCGGAAAAGGTCAAGGAGCGGAACAGGTAAGTCGTCCAGCTTCAGCTTCTCCAAAGGAATGTGGCCAATCCGCAATAGCTCCCGGGCTTGGGAATTGATCCACAAGAGCTGCTCTTCAGTACTGGCAGCAATTACACCTTCGTCAATGCCAGAGACAATACTCTGGAATTTGTCTCTTTCTTCCTGGAGGTCAGCAAGGCTTTTTTCCAGATTCTCCGCCAACAAATTGATGGCTTCTCCCAGTTCTCCCAACTCATCCTGGGTATCCACGGGCACCCGCCGTCCGAAGACCCCCCGGGTCATTTCCTGAGCTAGATCGGTCATTGCCCGCAAAGGACCGGTTATGCTCCGGGATAACCCCAAACCTACCAGATTCGATACCACTAAGGCGAAAAGAGCAGCGGCAAAAACTAAGCGACGGACGTGATCTACAGTCTGGGTAACCGCCGATACAGGAGTGTACATAAATAAAGCGCCCAACACCTGATTTCCCACGGTGATGGGTACCGCCACCGTAACCATCGGCGTTTTAAACCGTCCCGACCGCCCTCTGCGGGTCACCACTGTGCCGTTCATCACCTCACTAAACTCATGGGCATCCAGACGCAGCCCTTCCCATTCGGTGGAGCCGGAAGAGGTGGCAACTACCAAGCCGGAGCGGTCAACCAGCCACACATGGGCCTGCAGGAAGTCGCTCAAATTCTCCAGGACCATTCGTGCCTGAAATGTCAGTGGGCGCCCCTGCACAACATCTTTCACTATCTCCACAACCGCCTGCCCTCTGGAAAGCAGCAGCTTTTCCTGCTCTGTAAAAAGATAGTCAGACAGCATGCTGGAAAACAGCACCCCCAGCACGCCAAGACTCAAAACCGTAACGGTAATGTAAGAAACGATCAATCTGGTTCTAATGCTGACCTTCACTGCCACCCTCCAGTTCCTCCCGGTGTTCCTCAAATTTGTATCCTACACCCCAAACCGTGGTAATGCTCCAGGGCTGCTTCTTATCTATCACCGCCAGTTTCTGCCGCAAACGCTTAATATGGGCATCTACCGTGCGCCCATCACCGACAAAATCATACCCCCAGACATTGGAAAGTATCTGCTCCCGTGTGTAGGCCCACCCCGGCCTTTCGGCCAAGAACACCAAAAGGTCAAATTCCTTGGGAGTTAGAGCTACCGGCCGTCCCTCCACCGTCACCTCATGGCGGTCGACATCAATGTGTAATCCCGGAAACTCCAACACCTTTGCCCGATTATCCTGCCGCTTCACCCTCCGGAGGATTGCCTTCACCCGAGCCACCACTTCCACAGGATTAAATGGTTTTACTACATAATCATCGGCACCCAGTTCCAGCCCGAGAATGCGGTCATAATCCTCTCCCTTAGCTGTCAGCATGATGATAGGTACAAAGCTCTCCTGCCTTACCGCCCGACAAACCTCCCAACCATCGAGCTTAGGCATCATTACATCTAGAATCAAAAGGTCCGGATCTTGCTCTCTGGTTATCCGCAGAGCTTCCTGGCCGTCTGGGGCTGTCAGTACCTCATAATCATCTTTTTCCAGGTAGAGAGACAATAGCTCCAGGACATTGGGATCATCATCTGCGATCAGTACTCTACCCTTGCTCACCGGCTCCTCTCCCCTTATCAGTTACTCTATATCGATTTAAGTATAACACGGAGTTTAGATGGACAGCAAAAAACCCGCCGGTATAACGGCGGGTCTGGTAGAGACTATCTTCTAGGCTAGTCAATACCTACCTGTTTACTGAGAAAACTAGCTGCGGTCTCAGCCACTTTGAGTTCGAAATCCCCCAGCTGCCGATCATCAGCCGCCAAGAGCACTGTACCCAACAGATCTCCCGTAGGACTGATGATCGGTGCGATGACTAGAGATCGGATTGCATAGTCTTTGGGCCACTCCAAATAGGGTTCCTTCTGTAATTGTTCAGCTTGAACCACCATGGACTTGCGATCCACAGCAACTTTCTTGAGAGCATTGCTTACGGGACGTTCCTGCATCGCTTTGACTACTTGACTGCTGGCTATTACCTGGTCCTTATCGGTGATCAAGGCCTCGCATCCCGTCGACTGCTCCAAGGCTTCAACATAGCCTTCAGCTTCTGTCCGCAACCCCCAGAGGGGAGAGAACTTCTTGAGAACAATCTCACCATTGGCCTCAGTAAAGATCTCTATGGCATCGCCCTCATCGATCCGAAGCTGCTTTCTCAGTTCCTTTGGCACAACGACTCTCCCAAGCTCATCTATTCTACGCACAATGCCTGTTGCTTTCATCATACGACCTCCTCGCTACTATTCTGACCACCTGAGTCAAAATCATACTTCACGCCGGGGTCAAAAGAGCGAGGAGGCAAAATCTCTCAAAGACCTGGGTACAAGACCAACACTACGCTAGATAGATAAACCGGAGAACAAACAGCAAAGCCAGTACATGAATCACCCAGTGAACTTCTTTACCCTTACCCGAGAGGAGCTTGATTACACTGTAGCTGATAAACCCGAAGGCGATTCCATTGGCAATGCTGAAAGTAAAAGGCATACCTGCCAGGGTGAGCAAGGCTGGAATTGCCTCACTGAAATCATTCCAATCGATCCTGGTAATAGCACCCATCATCATGACTCCCACCAAGATCAAAGCAGGAGCCGTAGCGGCTTCCGGCACAATGCTGACTATTGGCAGGAAGAACGCTGCCAGGGCAAAGCAGACAGCTGTCGTCAAGGCAGTTAGACCAGTTCGGCCGCCAGCTGCCACTCCCGCTGCCGACTCTACATAGGTGGTTACCGTAGGAGTACCAAACATGGCACCGGCAATAGTCCCGATGGAGTCGGACAAAAGGGCGCGGTCCGCTCGGGGCAAGTGCCCTTTTTCATCCAAGAAGCCGCCCCGGGTAGAGACACCGATAAGCGTGCCAACTGTATCAAACATGTCGACAAATAGGAACGCGAAGATGACATCGAAAATACCCCAACGAAGCGCACCGCCGATATCAAGCTTAAAGAGGATGGGCTCCCAAGCACTCAGGCTGGGCCACTGAACAATACCCTTGGGAAACGTGGTAACCCCAAAGGGGATGGCTACAGCAGTGGAAATGAGAATTCCATAGAGTATGGCCCCCCTAACACCCCGGACAAGGAGAATACTGGTGATCACTAAGCCGATGATGGTCACCACAGTATTTGGCTCCGTTAGCTTACCAATGGCCACGTAGGTTGCTGGATCAGAGACCATAATGCCCGATCCCTTCAAGCCGATAAAAGCAATAAACAGTCCGATACCGGCACCAATGGCACTCTTGAGGGTACCGGGTACAGCGTTGACAATCTCCTCTCTTACACGGCTAACAGACAGTACCAGGAAGACAACACCGGAAATGAATACTGCACCCAAGGCTGTTTGCCACGGCATGCCCATACCAAGGACCACGGAATAGGTAAAATAGGCGTTCAGTCCCATTCCGGGAGCCAATGCGAAAGGATAGTTGGCAAGGAAAGCCATCAGTACAGTAGCAAGGACACTAGAAGCGATGGTCGCATACATCACTGCAGCAAAGGGCATCCCAGTTTCAGAACAGATGGAAGGGTTAACAAAGATTATGTAAGCCATGGTCATGAACGTGGTTATGCCCGCCATGATTTCGGTTCTTACATTTGTTCCCTTTTCCCTCAGGTGAAACGTTCTTTCTAGAAATCCTTCGTCAACTATAGCTTTGCTCACGTCACTACCTCCTACAAAAATCGTGGGATTACCCGGATTTCTTTCAACGAAACCACCAGTTATTCCTTCTGAATTAACTGATTCGCACAAAGTCCCTTTGTAAAGGAATGGTTACATTTGTTCGATCACACTCTCCACCGCCCCGGACCTTTGGGAAATACTCTTGGCAGGATTCCTTTAGGATATAGGGGAATGCTCTTGGTAAGTATACCCATAAAGTCCACTTAAGATTGCTATCCCGACATCTCATACAGTTTGGCATAAGAAGGATGTGAGCTCAGTGTACCATTGCATTGTGGTTGGCGCCGGTCCCGCGGGAAGCGCTGCTGCGGCGCGACTTGCCCAAGCAGGTGTTCGGGTATTACTGTTGGAAAAACACATTCTCCCCCGCTACAAGGCCTGTGCCGGTGCCGTGTCCGGAAGGGCTCTCAACTGGCTAAATCTGGATTTCTTGCCGGTGGTTGAAGATGTCATCAGCAGAGTAAAGGTCCAATGGGCAAAGGGAGACCCCCAACCGGTAGAATACGTTTCGGCTAGTCCCATCGCCTATCTTGTGATGCGCTCCAGCTTTGACAACCTTCTGGCTCAGCAGGCTGCCGCTGCTGGAGCCGAGCTTCATGACGGCGAGACTGTCAAGTCGATCCAAGTCACAGAAGACTTCGTCGAAGTACGTTCTGCACAATCCGTCTACCAGGCAAAGGTGATTATCGGAGCCGATGGAGCCTGCGGAGTCGTTGCCAAGCAAACAGGTTTATATGTACCAAGGGCCAGCGGTATTGCCCTGGAGATTGAAGCTGAGCTTCCCGGCGATGAGTTGCGGAACTGGCGAAGTACCGTTTTGGTTTCCTACGGAATCCCCCAGCACGGTTACGCCTGGCTCTTTCCCAAGGCACAGACTGCTTCAATAGGCATGGGGACCTTTATGACTCGCCGCCGCGGTTTCCTGGCGGAGTTTGCCGAATTCACTGCTTCCCTTGGTGTTGACGTTGAGCAGCAGGATCTTAAAGCCCACCCAATTCCCCTAGGGGGCAGAGACCGCCGCTTCTGCCGCCCCAGAGTCTTGCTAGCCGGGGACGCTGCCGGCCTCACAGATCCGTTATCCGGAGAGGGCATAGCCCACGCCCTTCACAGCGGCTCCTTGGCCGCAAACCACGCCCTGGCTGCTTTGGAATCGGGCGACTTCTCCATGGCCGCTTACCAGACAGCGATTGAAGAAGAAATCAACTCTCAGCTAAAGGCAGCAGGGAGGTTAGCAGCTATCTTCTATGCATACCCAAAGTTCTTCTCCCACTTGTTTACCACAAGGCACGAGGTGCTGCAGTGGTACTTCGAACTGGTACAAGGGCAGAGGGAATACCGGGATGTTTGGGATCTAGTCAAGAAGTTATTAGCCGCACGCAAAGTACCCTCTCTCAACACCCATTAACGGAGTAAAGACACCCCTTGACAACCCCGGAAATTTGGATATATTAGGAGTTGGTAGCACTCACTACCTTCGAGTGCTAACAGCTAAGCAGCAGTTCAAAAGACAAAGAAATCAGCGGGAGGTAGGTTGGATGCTAAAGCCACTGGCAGATCGAGTTGTGGTGAAAGCTATTCAACAAGAAGAAAAAACCAAGGGAGGGATTGTGCTCCCGGATACCGCTAAGGAAAAGCCACAAGAGGGTGAAGTCGTAGCAGTGGGGCCCGGGAAGCTTTTGGATAATGGAGAGCGGGCTCCCATGGAGGTCAAGCCAGGCGACAAAGTCCTCTACGCCAAGTATGCTGGAACGGAGGTCAAGATCGACGACGAGGAATACCTCATCATGAGGGAATCGGATATCTTAGCCATTTTGTAATAGCGATACGCTTTGAGGTAAGGAGGTTTTCAGATGGCTAAACAACTGCTGTTTGATCTTGAAGCCCGAAGAGCACTGGAACGGGGGGTCAGCACTGTAGCCAATGCAGTCAAGGTTACGCTGGGACCCCGGGGACGCAATGTCGTTCTGGAACGAAAGTACGGCTCCCCCATTATTACCAAAGACGGCGTTACTGTAGCTAAGGAGATCGAAGTAAAAGATCCGTATGAAAACATGGGCGCTCAGCTTTGCCGGGAAGTCGCCTCCAAGACCAACGATGTAGCCGGTGATGGTACCACCACCGCAACTGTTCTCGCCCATGCCATAGTGACGGAGGGCTTGAAAAACGTAGCTGCTGGTGCCAATCCTATTGCCCTCAAGCGGGCTATCGACAAGGCTGTCAAGGTGGTAGTGGAAGAAATCCAACGGATTGCTATCCCCGTTGAGGGTAAGGAGGCCATTGCCCATGTAGGAGCCATCGCTGCCAATGACCCCAGCATCGGTGAACTGATCAGTGAAGCTATGGATAAGGTTGGCAAAGATGGCGTCATCACCGTGGAGGAGGGCAAAGGGACCGGCACCACAGTAGAAGTGGTTGAAGGTATGAGATTTGATCGGGGTTATATCTCCGGCTATTTCATCACCAACACCGAGACTTTAGAAGCCAGACTGGAAGATCCTTATATTCTCATCCATGAAAAGAAGATCTCCAATGTCCATGAACTCCTTCCCCTTCTCGAGAAGGTGGTGCAGGCCAACCGTCCACTGCTGATCATCGCAGAGGATGTAGAGGGCGAAGCTCTGGCTACTTTAGTTGTCAACAAACTCAAGGGTACCCTCAAGGTCTGCGCCGTGAAGGCCCCTGGCTTCGGTGATCGCCGCAAGGCCATGCTGGAGGACATAGCGATTCTCACAGGTGGAACTGTGATCTCTGAAGCTCTGGGACAGAAACTTGAGAATGTCGATCTAGACATGCTGGGTCAGGCCCGCTTGGTGACCGTAGAAAAGGAAAACACCACTATTATTGAAGGCAAAGGCGATTCCCAGGCTGTCAAGGGTAGGATAGAACAGATCAAGCGGGAAATCGAAGAAACCACCTCCGATTACGATCGGGAGAAACTGCAGGAGCGGCTGGCCAAACTCGCCGGCGGAGTGGCCATTATTGAAGTGGGCGCAGCTACCGAGACAGAACTCAAAGAGAAAAAGAAGCGCATTGAAGACGCGGTAAGTGCCACCCGAGCCGCTGTAGAAGAAGGTATTGTCCCGGGCGGCGGAACAGCCTTTATCGATATTCTCCCTGCCCTGGATAAGCTCGATTTGCCGGATGACGAAGCAGTTGGCGTTGCAATCATCCGCAGAGCCCTCACTGAACCGCTGCGGCAGATTGCAGTCAATGCCGGACTGGAGGGCTCCGTAATTGTAGAGCGGGTCAAGGCTGAGAAACCAGGGATTGGTTTCAATGCCGTAACGGAAGAGTTTGTAGACATGATCAAAGCCGGTATTGCTGACCCGGCTAAGGTTACCCGCACCGCTCTTCAGAACGCAGCCAGCATAGGCGGCATGCTGCTTACAACCGAAGCCCTGGTGGCCGATATTCCCGAGAAAAAGCCGGCAAATTCAATGCCGCCTGCAGACATGGATTACTAACAAGAAGCTCGATAGCGCGATAGATGATAGGGAAATAAGATCGAGTAGGGCAGCGCTAGCTGATCATTTCTAGCGCTGTCCCTCTCACAGAACCGTGCGTACGGGCCTCGTACACGGCTCCTGGTAAACCTCAGTCAAGTCGTTTCGTAGTATTGATGCAAGAT
>JAAZHE010000054.1 GCA_012510855.1 Bacillota bacterium
AATACGCTGTTTAACGCAGCGACCAGCTTCCCTGCCGAAAGAATTCAGCAAGTTAACCTAGCCATCGCGATGTCTGCTCAGGAGGCAGCGCTTTTTCTCTTGCCATGGGGTGTTTTGCGGAGTGTGGGCCGCAGGTTGAAGGACATAGGACACGTGTGGCGCAAACCTCTCCAAGACGCTTTAGCAGGACTAGTTCTAGGGATTTTTTGTTTAGTTGTCAGTTTGCTCAGTGAGCGCATTAGTCTAGGGGTGTTCAGTTTATTCTTTGATGAAGCCTCGGTAATGCAGATGCTGAGCCAGGAAAATGAATTGGTAGCCAACGTGCTGAAGGCCGGCTATTCTCCTTGGCTGCGCTTATACATGTGGGTATTGCTGGGATTGATAGCGCCCATCGCTGAGGAGACTTTTTTTCGGGGTTATGTCCTCAGCGTCTTTAACCTGCGGTGGGGAAAGGGAAAATCCCTTGTTTTGGGGAGTTTTCTTTTTGCGATCGTGCATGGTTATTTTATCCACTTTCTGCAGGTTTTCTTGATCGGGCTGCTGCTGGGCTATGCATATCAAAAGAGAAAGACCCTGCTTACCCCGATTATTGCCCATGGTATTATGAACTTGTTGGTAGCTGTTGCGGTTTTCGTCAGCTGAGAATCAATACGAGACAATTAATATCACATAGTGTGGTGCAGCGTGGGCGGGAGGGAGAAACTTGGCAGCAATTCAACGGGTATTGCCCAGCCCAGAAAAGGGATCTTTGCGGCGGCAGGTTATGACCTTAGCCTGGCCAGCAGTCATAGAGAATTTATTGGTAATGAGTGTGGGTATCGCCGATACTGCCATGGTAGGTCGGCTAGGGGCTGCCTACTTGGCAGGTGTAGAACTGGGCAATCGATTGGTCAATTTAGCTTTAGCAATCTTTGCAGCGATTCTCATCGGAACCACCGCATTGGTAGCCCGCAGCATAGGAGCCAATGATGAAAAGACGGCCAATGAAGCCATGCGCCAGGCACTGGTGCTGGTTACCCTAATCGGTGTGCCGTTATTGCTTTTTGGGATACTTTATGCTGGTGATTGCGTGACTTTTATGATGGTCATGCAGGAATCTCCGGATTCAGCGGTAATTGAGGCAGGAACGGTTTATCTGCGGATCACGATTCCGTTCTTGCTTTTTGCTCTGCTGATGATGACTGTCAACTCCTGTTAGCGGGGTGCCGGAGATACTCGGACCCCAATGGTAATTACAGGGGTTTCCAACGTCATCAACATAGTAGGCAACTATATCCTCATCTACGGCGTCGGGCCTGTCCCTGCCATGGGCATCGCTGGTGCTGCTTGGGCAACCAATATTGCTCGCTTAGTGGGGGCAGTATTGGTATTCAGAGCTGTACATGGAGGTCGTGGAGTACTGTCTTTACGGCTTCACGAGCGCTTTCGCTTTGATCCAGACATCGTGGGGCGGATTGTCAGAGTCGGTATTCCAGCTGCTGTCGAACAGGGCCTGATGCGGAGTGCCCAGCTGGTCTACGGAATGATCGTGGCTGGGTTGGATACAGTGAGTATCGCTGCCCATGCGGTGGCCCTTACTGCGGAGTCCATATCCTTCATGCCCGGTGCTGGATTTTCCCTAGCAGCTACTACCCTGGTGGGCCAAAGTCTGGGTGCAGGTGATCCCGACCGGGCAGAACAGAGCGGGTATGAATCGGGCAAAATGGCGACATTGGTGATGTCCGGCATGGGTATTCTCTTTTTCATTTTTCCCCGCTTCTTTGTTGGCCTCTTTAGCCGGGATCCGGAGGTTATCGATCTAGCATCTCAATGTCTGCGTATAGTAGCCATTTCTCAGCCGGCCCTAGCTTGGGTAATGACCTTAGCAGGGGGACTTAGAGGAGTGGGAGATACCCGCTGGGTAATGGTGATCACTGTCTTGGGCTTCTGGGGGGTCAGGGTTAGCCTCGCATACATCTTGGCGACTTCTATGGAATTGGGTCTAATCGGAGCCTGGATCGCCATGATCCTTGACCTGTTCGTCAGGGCCCTGCTTCTGGCCTGGCGGTTCCGTCAGGGCGGCTGGAAGGAGATAGACGTGTAGTCCTAGAGAATACCAAGTTAATACAGCCCCCTAAACCGATGGAAATACTGGCGGCAAAGGGGTCTTTTGTCGGTACGAAGGTGGCCCTTGACAAAATGACCGGCGGGATGTATTATTATGATTGTCGAAGGGACGCCTCGATAGTTGTCAATTAAATGTGCCGAAGTGGTGGAACTGGCAGACGCGCTGCGTTCAGGGCGCAGTGACCGCAACGGTCGTGTGGGTTCAAATCCCACCTTCGGCACCATCTCTCTGTGAAAGTTGATCCCCGGCGATTGCCGGGGATTTTTCTTTCGGGCAGCTGCCTTGTGGCTGCTGCTTTTTGGTGTGCCCAGCATGTCTGCTGAGCCGATGGGTTGAAAGAAACCCTGTCGCCTAACTAGCGGGAAGACAATCCGTAGGCAAGGGCGTCACTGGTAACGGTGGGGTCTGAAGGAAGCCGAAGG
>JAAZHE010000009.1 GCA_012510855.1 Bacillota bacterium
CCGCCAAAATCGAAAACTTCGCCTCCCACCACGACACTGGGATCAAGTCCCAGCTTCTCCATGACTAGAGACAGCATGGAGGTAGTGGTCGTCTTGCCGTGGGTGCCGGCCACAGCAATTCCGCAGCGGGCCTCCATCAGCTTGCCCAACATCTGGGCGCGGGTAATCACCGGAATTCCTGTGCTCCGGGCAAAAAGCAGCTCGCAGTTGTCCGGGGGGACAGCTGACGAAACCACCACCAGCTCAGCACCGGCAACGTTTTGCGGGCTATGCCCTGTATACACCACCACTCCTGCTTCTCTTAAGGATTCAGTCTTTTCCGACGCAACCAGGTCTGAGCCGGATACCGGCCATCCCATATCTGCCAACAGTCTGGCAATACCGCTCATCCCGATGCCGCCGACTCCGATAAAATGAACACGAACAGGCCCCTGCTCCATGTGTATCCCCATCGGCTCTTTGCCCTCCCCACTCTGTGACTCCCTAGGGCAAGGATACTACATAGTATGCAGGGGCCCTATATTGTGCCCCATCCCCCTTGTGCCTACAGCCGCCATCCCAGAGAGTTAAGACCAACCTGCTAGTTCCACTATTTTATCTGCAATCACCTTAGTAGCATCGGCTCTTCCCAATTTCTTACTAGCTGCTGCCATTTGCGCCAGCAGCCCGGGATTGCCTAAGAGTTCAAAGATACAGGCCCCCAAAGTCTCGCCACTGACATCACGGTCCAGTATTACCCGGGCCGCCCCCTCCCGCTCCAGTACCCGGGCGTTTTTTTCCTGATGATTCTCCGCCGCGTATGGAAAAGGAATGAGAACAGCAGGCAGACCCCTGACAGTTATCTCAGCGATGGATATGGCCCCCGCCCTGCCTACTACCAGGTCAGCAGCAGCCAGTGCGGCTGGCATGTCGTAAATGTAGGGGACGATGGTGATGCATCCGTCCTGGACCGCTGAAGGCAGTTCCTCCGCCCCTTGGTCAGATAGACCCAGCACCTCCCGGGCAATGGCACCGTAGCTTTTTTGCCCAGTCTGATGAATTACCTGCAGACGAGACTCCCGCTTTAAGCGGGGGGCCAACTCTCGCATTGCCCGGTTAATACTCAAACCTCCTTGACTGCCGCCAAAAACTACAACTGTCCAATAACCAGGTCGCAGGTTGAGGCGCTGAATGCCCTCCTCTTTGGAAATGTGGGCAATCTCTGAACGGATCGGATTCCCGGTGACTATCACCCGCTTGTCCTTGGGAAAATATCGAGACGCCTCTGCATAGCCCAAGGCGATCCCAGACACGAACCTGCCCAGCAGCCGGTTGGTGATGCCCGGAAAGGCGTTTTGCTCCTGGATAAACGTAGGCACCCTCCTTAGAACAGCAGCCAAGAGAACCGGACCGGCCACATAGCCACCAGTTCCTATTACCACATCGGGTTTGAACCGCCGTATAATTCCTAAGGATTGGCTTAAACCCTTGAACGCAACGAAACCGGTCTTAATCAGGTCAAGGGATAAGCGTCTTCGTATGTATTGAACAGAGATTAGCTCTAAAGGGTACCCGGCCCGGGGTACTATATCTTTCTCCAGTCCGTACTGGGTACCTACAAAGAGAATCTCCCCCTGGGGATACCGTTTTCTCAGTTCATTGGCGATAGTCAAACCCGGATAGATATGACCGCCGGTACCGCCGGCGGCGATTAGAACACGCATATATTCACCACCTACGGGTCTAACGGATCCGCTTTGAGATGTTGAGCAAGACCCCTACACCGGCAAGACTTACAACCAGGGAAGAGCTACCAAAGCTGATAAAGGGCAGCGTGACACCGGTTACCGGCAGTGCGCCGCTGACTACCCCGATATTGAGCATCGCCTGCACGATGATCATTGAGGTAATCCCCACAGCCAAGAAACATCCGAATAGATCGGAGGCCCGCATGGCAATGCGAAAACCCCGCCAGGCGAAGAGAAAGAACAAGGATAGTACCGCCAAACTCCCAAGAAATCCCAGCTCTTCACCGATGATTGCAAATATGAAGTCAGTATGCTGTTCCGGCAGATAGAAGAACTTCTGCCGGCTGCTGCCCAGCCCTAATCCAAACAGACCGCCGGAGCCAATGGCTAAAAGGGATTGGATAATATTCCACCCGGTGTTCATGGGATCTGCCCAAGGGTCGAGAAAAGACAGGATCCTTTCCATCCGGTAGGGCTCCAGCCAAATCAATACTCCCAAGAGCGGTATCGCCAACAAACCTAGGATTATCAAGTGGCTTATCCTGGCGCCGCAGGCAAAGAGCATGACCATTGCCGTTCCTACCATGGAGACGCCAGTGCCGAAATCCGGCTCCGCCACAACCAGCGCAAAGAACACTCCGGTAACCAAGAGCGGGGGTACGAGCCCCTTCCAGAAGTTTTTCATCACCTGGGGACGGGAGGCAGCAAAAGCTGCAATAAAGTTGACCAGCGCTAGTTTGCTTACCTCTGAAGGCTGCAGGTTGAAAACACCGAGATCAATCCAGCGCCGAGAGCCTGAAATCTCTGTCCCCACCAACAGGACAGCCACCAGCAGTCCATAGGCCACCACTACCCCCAAGATAGCAAGCCGCTGGTAAATGCGATAATCGATCTGCATGAGAACCAGCATAGCTATTGTGCCCAGGGTCATACCTATCATCTGCCGTTTCAGATAGTAGAGGGGATCCCCTGTCTCTGCCAGCGCCATCACAGAACTAGCACTGTATACCATCACCAGCCCGAGGCTCACCAATAGTAGTGCCGCAGCGAAAAGCAACAGGTCAGGCATGTGGTAAGTTTCCCGGGACATAGGTCGTCTCTCCTTTCATCAGTACCCCAGTGCCGCCGGGAATCCAGCTAATCCGATCACGGCGAAGACAAAGGCAATCAGCCAAAAGCGAAATACTACTTTAGTCTCCGGCCATCCCTTGAGTTCAAAGTGATGGTGCAGGGGCGCCATCCGAAAAAGGCGGCGGCCTTTAGTCAAGCGGAAATACGAAACCTGCAGCATCACCGACAGAGTCTCAACGACAAATATCCCGCCGATTATAACTAGAAATAGCTCGGTGCGGGTGACCACTGCCATGGCTCCTAGGGCTGCTCCCAGTCCCAGGGATCCCGTATCACCCATAATCACCTGGGCAGGGTGGGCGTTAAACCAAGTAAACCCCAAACAGGCACCAGCTACAGCTGCCGCGAAAGCAGCCAGGTTCCATTCTCCCAGACCAATGCAAAGCAAGGCATAGGCCACCGAAGCAATGGCCGTAGTACCGGCCGCCAATCCGTCTAGACCATCGGTGAAATTGACGGCATTAGCACTGCCCACCACGGCGCCGGTGGCAACAATCATAAACAACCACGGCGGCAAGACCAAGAGCTGCCCGCTAAAGGGCACTGCCAAGACTGGACCCAGCTCCGGCGTGGTCAGTGCGAAAAGGCTGATCACTAACCCCAAGATGATCTCACCCAATAGCTTGTGTCTCGCCTTGAGGCCTAAGGGCCTCCTGGCTACGACAATAATGAAATCATCGATGAGTCCGATAAGGGAAAAGCCGATGGTGGCAAGTAGGCAGTAATGTACCTTGAGATCTGCCCCTGCCAAAATAAGTGTGCTGATGGCAGCAGCCGGGACAATCAAAATACCGCCCATGGTGGGTGTGCCGGATTTTTTCAAGTGGGTCTTGGGCCCATCTGTCCTTACAGTCTGCCCGAACTTCAGCCGGCGCAAGAACCGGATTAAGGGCGGACCAGCTACCAAAGCGATGAGAAAGGCCAAGAGCGCTGCATAAAGAACCGTCGAAAACATGCCTTCCTCCCCTTCCTATCTAAAGCCTGGCACAGAGCGATTCAACCACGTGTTCCAGGGCAAGTCCTCGGGACCCTTTCACCAAGATCACATCACCGGGTCTTGCCAGCTGCAGCACTGCTTCCTGTGCATCCTCAAGATCAAGGCAATATTCTATCTTGGCTCCATCCAGCCCTGCGGCTTGGGCCCCTTTTCCATACTCCTGAGCCAATCTACCTACAGTGATCAAATACGTGGGATCCAACTCAGCGGCTTGCCGACCGATTTCCCTGTGGGCCTCCTGGGACAGATCTCCCAGTTCCAGCATGTCGCCCAAAACCAGCACCAGCCGCCGACTGCCGGCGATCTCCTTAGCGGTATGCAAAGCGGCAGCCATGGATGTGGGATTGGCGTTGTAAGCATCGTTGATCACCAGTCCCCCACCGAGCCAAGGAATCAGTTCCATTCTCATCTTGGAAAGAGAGGTACCGCCTAAACCAGCCTGCACTTGATCAAGGGTTGCTCCAACTGCCAAAGCTCCCGCGGCAGCCGCCAGGGCATTGCTCACCTGATACTTGCCTGGTAAGGGGAGCCGAACAGCCACCGACTCACCCTGGTAGCAAAGATCGAAGGTCACTCCCTCTTCGCCCCGGCTAACTACGTGCTCAGCTGTGACCCAATTATCCCTGCTGGACGTGTCTTGAGGACCCTCCTGCCACCCGTAGTAGATGATCTCTTTATCTGCGGCAGCACTAGCC
>JAAZHE010000055.1 GCA_012510855.1 Bacillota bacterium
AAATTGAAGGGGAGAGGATCATCCTGCGGCCGGTTCTGCCGTCGGATTTTCCCGAGATAGTCAAGTGGACCAAGGATCCAGAAGTAGGCCATTTTATGGAGGATGATGGTTATCCCGAGATCCTCGCAGATTGTCAGGAGTGGTATCGAAAACAGTGCAGCAATCGGCACATCCGACGACTGGTAATTACCACCCGGAATGGAGTCCCCATCGGGGATATTGAGCTGGACCACATTGCGTGGCGCAGCGGCGATGCCGAGCTCAGGATTCGAATCGGCAATGCCAATTACCGAGGAAAGGGCTACGGAACGGAAAGTATTACAACTCTCCT
Organism: Bacillota bacterium; assembly: GCA_012510855.1. Taxonomy (GTDB): domain Bacteria; phylum Bacillota; class Limnochordia; order DTU087; family DTU087; genus DTU087. The sequence continues at coordinate 332 of JAAZHE010000055.1, forward strand.
GGGCTATGCCTTTGGTGAAATGAAGCTTTCCCGAGTGTATCTACGGGTCGCCAGCACCAATCAAGCTGCGATTCGCTGTTATGAAAAGGCTGGATTTAGAAAAGAAGGCAAGCTGATTCGGACCCGCAGCTCGCAAGAACTGAGAGAGATTTACTTGATGCGCATCCTAAGAGACGAGTTTTACAAATTACATCCCCATTGCCGGCTTATGGCAGGCTGATTGAACCCAGGGCGGTAGACCATATTGTTACCGCCTCTTTCTGCTTTCCTGAAGAGTCCACTGCTATTTGTCCTGAGTCTCCTTTGAGTCAGCGATCTTCCGGAGAATGTTGGGGCTGAGCCTAGTTGACATCTTTCCTCCAATGCGGCCGCAATCCTTGGCCGGTAAGGCACCCCAACCTTGAGTCTCAATCTGCTCCCACAAGCCCATTTCTTTGATTAAGTCTTGCTTGAGCTGATCCATCGCTCGATTTCTTACTGCTTCCAATTCCCTATCCATTTATAGACCCCATCTCCCGTCAAGAAGCATCTCGATGGTAGCATATCCTAGGGACATTTCCCTATTCCTAACGACGTCTTTCTTTGTCTTGGATAGACTTTTCACGGCAGGAGTTGTATTACGCCTTGTCGAAAATGCCAAAAGGGGAAAATCAGGGAAGCACGTAGGCCTTTAGAGGAAATTCTCATGGGAGTTTCCCATGGGAATAGTGAGGAAGGATATGGTACCTGATTGTCGAATAGTCTTACCCAATTGAATGTGGGACGGAGTGGAGGTATACACGATGCTGGATTTGATCATTCGGGGCGGCCCGGTAATGATCCCTTTGCTGCTTTGCTCAGTGCTCATGGTAGCTGTCTCTCTCGAAAGACTGGTCTACTTGCTTCGTTGTCGAGTAGATACCGAGGACTTAATGGATGATATTAAACTAGCCCTTCAACAAGGTAAGATTCTGGAGGCTATTCAAATAGCGAAGAAGACCAGAGGGCCGGTTGCGGCTGTGTTGGCGGCAGGAATAGCCCATTACGATAAAGACAAGCAGTTTATCCGAGAGCGGTTGGAGGAAGTGGCCTACGAAGAGGTCTTCCGTATGGAACGGCGGTTGGGACTCCTCGATGCAGTCATCACCGCCGCGCCGCTGCTTGGGCTCTTGGGTACAGTCACAGGTATTATTAATAGCTTTCAGGTAATCTCGGCGGTAGGTGGCTTAGATGATACCCTCGCCCTGAGTTCAGGAATTGCAGAAGCCCTAATCACCACTGCGGCCGGCTTAATCATCGCTATTCCGGGTACACTGATCTACTCCTACTTGTCGGGTTTGATCGACCGTCTGGTAGTGGATATCAACAAACGTTCTTCTGAGCTCTTGGCCATCTTCGAGGCAAGGGGTGATGTTTGATGATAGCCCGCCGCATGGTCCGCAACAAGAAGCCAACGATACAGATAGTACCCCTTATCGACATTATTTTCTCTGTCTTGGTGTTCTTCATGCTGGCCACGACCTTTAGGACTCATCCGGCAGGATTGAATCTAGAGCTGCCCAGGGCGGCTAGTTGGGACAGGCAAGCCAGCAGTCAAGTTACAATTACCGTAGCCAAAGATGGACGGATGTTTTTGGGCGAGCGTCAGGTCAATACCAATACTCTGAGGTCGGAAGTCAGCAAAGCATTGGAGAAAAGGCCAGACCTCTTTGTTGTGATCAAAGCCGACCGAGAGGCTCGCTATGATTATATAGTTCAAGTCATGGACATTGTTCGGCAGCTGGGAGGATATCGCTTTGGTCTTGCAGTTGAGCCCCGGGGCAGATAGCAGAACGCTGTCTTTAGCGTCAGCCCAATTGGGGGGGAGGTGGTGTGGCAATGTTCACAGGGGATGAATCAGATCGTTCTTTTGGAGCCTTTGTTTTGATCTCACTGATCCTTCATGCAATGCTGTTCTTTATCTTTCCCCGCTGGGAATTTGCTGTAGGACCCGGTCTCTTTGCTGGTCCTGGGGGCGGCATTATCTCTGTTGTACCTATAGAGGTCCAACAGCCAGCGCCTAGAACTCAAGCGGTCAGGCAGCAGCCGCAGCAGCAAACGACCAGCCGTCAGGAAACCACGCCACCAAAGGAAGAACCACAACCGGTTGAAACTGCCAAGGCCGAGGTAACGCAGACTGAGCGGGAAGCGACACCTAAGCCGCAGGAAACCACCCCGGCTCCCCAAGAGGAAGCAAAGATTCCGGACACCCGAGTGGTACCGGAGCCTGAGCCGGAGCAAGTAACTAGTGAACAGACTTTACCACAACCGGACAGCAATGGCGAGCAGGTTTTGACCAGCGAACAAGGTTCAGATGTTGTCATGGCTGGAGGCGATTCCGCAGCCCCTGCAGTTGAAGCAGGCGGTTCTTCCTCCGATACGGAAAATGATCAAGAGACTGAACCGGAACCGCCGTCACCGCCGCCACTGCATCCACTGCCGGCAGCAAGCACTTTGGTATCAGGCGGCGGTCGGATTCAGTACCCCAAGAATGCCATTAACGAGGGCTTGGCGGGTACTGTAAAGTTGGAAGCGTATGTACCCAAGGGATCTACTAAAGCAAGCCGGATCGACATCATACAGTCCTCTGGGGCAGCAAGTCTGGACCAGGTGGCGAGATTAACCATCGAAAATGGATGGCGAATGGAACCGCTATTGGAGGACTATATCCTAACGGTAACGGTCTCCTTCAGTGGGCCTCCGGAGTTTCGGGTGTCAATCTTCTATGATGGCGTCAGGTATGTTCGAAACGAGTAGAGACTCGTCGCTAGGCAGTTGGAACAGAGGATACTACTGGTTAGGGGGCTGGTGATTGATGCGGCGCTGGTTGGCAATTGCCCTGGTAGCAGTCATTTTTATGAGCTGTGGACTAGAGACGGCCCGGGCCATGGCTGAAAACAACTTAGGCAGCAATATCATTATCGCCAATGACTACATTTCCATCATTGTCAACGCAGGCGAGGAAAACACCGGCCGATTCTCTGTCAACACCACCGGGGGAGACCCTGACAGAATTGGTGATGAAAACAAACCTTTGGTTTATGGTATGGCGGATCCGTGGACATCCTACACAACCATCCAAGTAGACGGTGTCAACTATGTCTTCGGCGGTCCGACCCAGACCTCCGCTGGAAGACAAGGACCTTTTGGAGAGCTGATCTCAGGGCCCGAAGTCATTCAGGGGAATGCCATCAGCACGGTATATAGGCTGGGAGCAATAAGAGCAGAGCAAATTCTCAGCTTTACCCGGAGCAGTACCACAGGTCTGCAAGATTCGGCCCGCATCGCTTATACCTTAACCAACGACGATTCTGTCCCCCATCGGGTCGCCATGCGGCTGATGCTGGACACTATGTTGGGGGCTAATGATGGTGCTCCCTTCCGAGTGGAGCAGCAGGCTGTTACTAGCGATACATTGTTTGTTGGGGGAGCGATACCAGAGTTTTGGCAGGCATTCGATTCCCTAGCAGATCCCCAGGTTATGTCCCAGGGAACCCTGCGGGGCCCGGGAGTGACTCCGCCTAATCGAGTATACTTCACCAACTGGGGGGTCTTGGCAGAGAGTGTCAGGGACTTTGATTTTGCTCCCGGCCGCATTTTCCTGCGGAAGGGTGAATTTGAGCTGGATTCAGCAATTGCCATGTTTTGGGATCCGGTTACCCTCGGTCCGGGTGAGAGCGTTACTTGGGTAACCTACTATGGGCTTGGTGGTATAACTATCGCTCCTGGGAAGCTTTCTCTGGGAGTCACATCACCTGCGGTGATATCCCACGCCGCCGACGGACCCACGAGATTCCCGGTGGTCGCCTACTTGGAGAACAGCGGAGAAGGTGAAGCAAGAGATGTCAGGATAGCCATTGAACTACCCAGCGGTCTGTCGCTGGTTTCTGGACAGCAATCTGCCAGCCTTGGCAACTTGGACGTGGGAGAATCGGTGCAGCTGGCTTGGCAGGTAGAAGTGGCTGAGCATCTCAGAGGTGAAGTCAGCTACGAGGTTAGGGTTGAAGCTGCCAACAGTGAACCCAATCGTGTCCGGCGGCAGGTTCGCATTGCTAAACCCGCTGAGCTGCAGGTGAAGATCTCCGCACCGCCCCGTCTGTTAATTGAGGATGGCAGTCTGCAGCCGGTACCTTTTGCTGTTAGGGCTACCATCACTAATGTGGGCGAGATGAATGCACCATGGGTTTATGCCCAGTGGCAGGCACCCTTGGGGCTTCAGTTGGCCCCGGGTGAGGGGCGGACAAAACTCTGTGGGGACCTTGCTCCACAGGAGTCCGTCGTGGTTCAATGGTTCTTGACTCCCACCGATGTAGCTAGCGATAGCCTGCCTTATTCGGTAAGGGTGGAGTCTGGTGCCACAGAACCCCTGATTGTAAATGAGTTCATCAGCATACCGCAGCTTCCTCAGATGATCAGGCTCATCACAGAGGGGACAAGCCCGGCAGTAGTGGGGGAACCTCTCAAGATGGCGATAAGAGGCTACAACCTGAAGAACATCGAGGAGGCGGAGTTTGTACTTAAGTACCCGGTGGACCTGATGCGGATAGCCGGCGGTCGGCTTGGAGTAGAGCGAGGCGAGGTCCTGGCACCTCTGTCGGCTGTCGCACAAGAGACAATCACTATGGATGTTGAGCTGCAGCAGTCCCATGGTATAGTCCAGGTGAGGCTCCGGGGGCTTTCACAGCTGGGACCAAGTCGATTGACTGGGAACTTGTGTTCAATTCGGTTCATCGCAGGTGCTGAAGGCATCGGTGCCGTACAACTCCTGGCTACTAGACTAACAACCACAACTGGACAGGTCATTGAACTGGGACCCATGGAATTGCCGGTTACTATTAACAGGTGATATTAGCAGACCGATAGGAATTTGAGGAGCAAAGAAGATTGACAGGGGGCGGGAGCAAATGGAGTCGAGGATGATACGGAGACTAGGAATTGCATTGGTATTACTGATATTGGTTGCAAGCCATGGAGGTTTTGCTTTTGCGCAGCAGACTTCCCAACAGATCAGCGACGTACCTCCAGACCATTGGGCCTATGAAGGTGTGCAAAAACTCGTCCAGGAAGGCTATCTTGCTCTCTATAGCGATGGAACCTTTCAAGGGCAGAGGTCTGTTGACCGGTATACGCTGGCTTCCGTGGTTGGCCGGCTTCTAGTGGAAATCGAGAAAGGCCAGCTGGGTGTAACTCAAGAAGACCTAGCACTGCTCCGAACTCTTTCCACCGAGTTTAGGGATGAACTTGTACGGTGGTATAACCAGAGGGAAGAGTTGTCGGCTGCTGTTGCGGAAACGCAGCGCCGTGTTCAAGTAATGGATGAGACTGTAACCAAAGTCATCGATACAATGGAGCAGGAAGATGCAGCTATCCGCACTTCGATACAGGAACAGGCAGCTGCAATTTTGGCGGAGATTGCTGCGCTGCAGCAGCAGGTTGCCGACACTACGCGACGGCTCGATGCCGCGGATGTAGACCTGAGGCAGCAGGCTGCTGACCAAGGCCGTAAGCTTCAGGCTCTAGAGGATGAGCTTGGTAGACAATCCGCGGTACTAGCCGAAACCGATGCCGCTGTTCAAACCCACAAGGCAAAGCTGGATGAACACACGCGGATGCTGGCACTCCACACCGACTCACTGATAGCACTGGAGGAGGCCTTGGGTGTAAAGGTCCAAAGCAGTTTTGCCGAAAGGGATGCTGCCATGACCTTGCTGCAGCATGCCATGGAAGAGGCCGATGCTGAACTGGCAGCGGAGATTAATCGGGTGGAGAAGGGCCTAGCTGAAGTTGCCCAGCAGCTTGCCCAGGTGGAACAGGGGCTGATCAGCTGGCAAGAGGAAGGGGCCCAGAAAGATGCCCAACTCACCGCTGAACTAGGACAGCTGCGACAGACTCAAGTGGAGGAAAGGCAAGCCGGCATAGATGAAACGACTGCACTCTCTCAAAACCTTAAAGTAGTGCAAGGCCAAGTCTCAAAGCAAGGCGAAGCAATGGCTTCTGCCGACGGG
>JAAZHE010000056.1 GCA_012510855.1 Bacillota bacterium
CCTTGACACTATCCCGGAGGCCGGCATCGGTTAATGCCTGAATGGTCTCCTTCATATTCACCATGGTAGTGGTCAGCAGTGCCGACAGAGCCACAAAGTCGGCGTTGTGCTCCTTGACAGCTTCAACGAATTTTTCTGGAGCGACATCCACGCCTAGATCGATTACCTCAAAGCCGGCGCCTTCCAGCATCACAGCTACCAAATTCTTGCCAATATCATGGAGGTCGCCCTTAACTGTACCGATGCAAACAACACCGAGTTTGTCAGCGGCTTCAGCCTCGGTGAGCAAAGGCTTAACGATAGCAAGACCTGCCTGCATCGCCCGAGCTGCAATCAATACTTCAGGAACATAAATTTCGTTTTTCTTAAAACGCTCGCCAATAACGGCCATGCCTGGGATGAGACCTTCTTTAATGATTTGGCCGGCGGAAATGCCCTCGGCTAGAGCCTTCTCCGTTAGTTCTTTCACTTTGTTGGCATTGCCAACCACTAAGGCATCTGCAATCTCTTGTAGAATTGCCATATACCTTCCTCCTTGCCTCAATTTGGTTCGTTAACACTGACCCAATTTAGCGCTACCCATACAATTACAATTTGTTTGTCCAAGGTCATGATCCCTTGGTACCTTTTTGTTAATTTTGGTACTATCTTGCGAACTCACGGGTAATCCTGGGGAACAGCATTGCATCCATAAAAGCTTCTTGGAAGTCTGGCCGCCCCGAAAGCTCCACATAACCCATGGCTTTCGCCAGTCGGCTGGCCTCCTCCAATTTTGTTTGGGAGATTAAGCATAAACGGGCTCCTACACGGGCGGCATTACCCACCGAGCGCACCTTATCCAAGGACACCTGCGGTAAGAGACCCATCTGCATGGCACTTTCTTTACGAATATAGTTACCGAAAGCACCAGCCAAAAGGAGCTCATCAATGTCTTCATCTTTGATGCCCAGTATCTTCTGCAGGATCATGGTCCCGGCTCGAATGGCTCCCTTGGCCAGCTGCAGTTCCCTTATATCCCGCTGAGTCAGTACAACATCGCTACCGTGGGCTGCATCTTTACCCCAGACCACAACAAATTCATTGCCGGCTTCCCCCGCCCGGATTCGCTCCAGCAGCTTGGGTGATAATCCTTCAAGCTCGGAGGTGTCCTGCAGTCTGCCTGTTTCATCGATAATCCCAACCTTTAACAGCTCAGCGACCAGGTCGATGAGTCCCGAGCCGCAGACACCCCGGGGCCTGGTCTGGCCAATCACCCTAACTTCAATGTCCTCGCCGATCTCCACAAATTCGATGGCTCCTTCGCCGGCCCTCATGCCGCAGCTGATCTGGGCTCCCTCAAGGGCCGGCCCCGCTGCAGTAGAGCAAGAAACCATGCGTCCATCATGGGACATCACTATCTCGCCATTGGTCCCGATGTCTACCATCAAAACCCTGCCGTTTCGACTTGCCAATCCCGTCGCTACCACAACCCCGACTGTATCTGCCCCCACAAAACCGGCAACATTGGGAAGGAAGGTTACCGGTGCCTCGGGATTTACAGCCAATCCCAACTGGCCAGCCGTCACGTCAAATCGATGGCTGAATGCAGGCGTATACGGTGAACGGGCAATGTAGGTCGGGGACACACCCAACGCTAGATGCTGCATGCAGGTATTACCCACCAAGACTACCCGGCAGATCTTCTTAGGACAAATCCCTGTTTTGTCATGGAGTTCAGCTACAACTCCGTTCAAGGTATCCACGACTGCTTGCTGCAGCCGTTTAAGTTGAGACGTGCCATTGGAGGCATACTCTACCCGGGAGATGACATCAGCCCCATAGGCAGCTTGACCGTTGAGCCGGGCAGCTACCGCCAGTTCTTTGCCTTGGTGAAGGTCAATCAACCCGCCTACCACAGTGGTAGTACCTATATCAAAGGCTAGTCCAAAGAGTTCATCGGTAGTGTCACCACTTTCCACAGCTACTATGTGATTGTGCCAGCGGGTAACGGTCACCTGGTGGTTACCCTTGCGCAGAACCTCCGGCAAGCTGTTCATTATCCCGAGGGGAATCTGACAATCTTGCCCTCCGGACCTTTTCAGCGCCGCCAAGAGTCGCTCTCGGTCACCGTCGGGGGTTTCCAACACGGGTTGGTCCACGGTCACGAATTCCTTGGCAACATCAGGTTCTACCGCCACCGCTTGCTCAAAGCCTTCGGTCAAGATTTGCAGGAGCTCAGTCTCGCCAGTTGGTATGCTTACCTGGATATCCCCCAGGGGCCTGGCATAACAAGCAAGTCTGATGCCCCTGGCCAGTTCCTCCTTAGTTAACAGCTGGGCTTCTAGGTCAGACACCTCATTTAGGGGACCCTGAACAACGACTTTGCAGCGTCCGCAGCGCCCCCGCCCTCCGCAGGTCGCATCGATTTTGATATCATGCTCCCGGGCAAGGCGCAGTACCGTCATATCTCCGCCGGTAGCAACTTGTTTCTGCCGCTGGCTCCAGCGGCCGTCAATCTGTTCGTGCCATATGAACGTCACCTGCATGGTTTCTCCACTCCATTCCGGGGCTTATGGCTATCACTATGCACTGCTTAGATTGCCACAGACTATAGAGCTCGCTTGGCTGCCGCCACCGTATTATTCAGCAGTTCAGCAACGGTCATCGGTCCTACGCCGCCGGGAACAGGTGTGAGATAACCCGCAACCTCCCGGGCAGATTCATCCACATCGCCGCACAGGGCGCCTTCTACACGATTAATTCCCACGTCGATCACTACTGCACCAGGTTTGATCCAGTCTCCTCGAATGAACCTAGGCTTGCCGACGGCCACCACGAGAATATCGGCCCGGCGGCAGTGCTCCCTAAGGTCTTGGGTTCGGGAATGGCAAATGGTTACCGTCGCGTTTGCTTCCAAGAGAAGGGCGGCAATCGGCTTTCCCACTATGTTGCTTCTGCCGACGACCACGGCATTGAGCCCCTGCGGATTGATAC
>JAAZHE010000057.1 GCA_012510855.1 Bacillota bacterium
GATGCAGCCTCATCGATAAGATCGATGGCTTTATCCGGAAGGAAACGGTCGGTGACATAGCGGTCAGCCAGTTTCACCGCTGCCACCAAGGCTTCGTCCAGGATTTTCACCCGATGATGGGCCTCGTACCGGTCCCGGAGACCCTCTAGAATGGCGATGCTCTCGTCAACACCGGGTTCTTCTACCATTACCGGCTGGAATCGCCGCTCCAGTGCTGCATCCCTTTCCACGTACTTGCGGTATTCATCGATGGTGGTGGCTCCAATGGCCTGCAGCTCGCCTCTCGATAGGGCCGGTTTCAGAATGTTGCTGGCATCAATGGCTCCCTCCGCTGCCCCAGCGCCGATGATGGTATGCATCTCATCGATGAAGAGGATGATATCACCGGAGGCGCGGATCTCTTCCATTACCTTCTTGAGGCGTTCCTCGAACTCTCCTCGGAACTTGGAACCAGCCACCAACGCTCCTAGATCCAAAGTCACAACCCGTTTGCCGGCAAGGGTTTCGGGTACATCCCCAGCCACGATTTTTTGGGCTAGCCCCTCGGCAATGGCTGTCTTGCCGACTCCAGGCTCGCCGATGAGGCACGGGTTGTTTTTGGTCCGACGGCTCAGGACTTGGATCACCCGCTGAATCTCTTTCTCCCGGCCGATAACGGGGTCCAGCTTGCCCTCCCGGGCCATCTCGGTCAGATCCCGACCGAATTGGTCCAAAGTGGGAGTCTTGCGGGCCCGGGCAACTTTGCCGGCAGCTGCCGGTGTCGGACCCTCGCCCAGAAGGCCCAGTACCTGCCTTCTCACCCGCTCCAGATCTGCTCCGAGGTTCCGAAGCACCTGTGCTGCTACACCCTCGCCTTCCCGAATTAGGCCAAGGAGAATATGCTCTGTACCGATATACGTGTGGCCCAGCTGACGGGCTTCATCAAAGGCCAGTTCCAGTACCCTCTTTGCCCTGGGGGTAAAGCCGATCTGACCGACGGTCACTCCGTCGCCCCGACCGATAACCCGCTCCACCTCAGAGCGGATCTGATCTAGCGGCCCTAATTCCTGCAGCACTCTGGCAGCCACGCCGTGACCCTCGGCTACCAGCCCCAGAAGAATGTGTTCGGTTCCTACCACATTATGGCCAAGGCGGCGAGCTTCCTCCTGAGACAAGACAATTACCTTCTGTGCTCGCTCGGTGAATCTGCCAAACATTAACCCTCACCTTCCTTTATTTCTGCTAACCTCTATTTCCACGGATGGGTATTTTCTCAGTGGTGGATATGCAGGTATTCCCTGATCAGGCTGGCCCTATACACATCCCGTTCAGCGGCATCCATGTTTCTACCGATCAATTTCTGCAGATGTGCCGGTCTAATCAAGACCACAAGGGATTTGGGTACCCGGACATCAACTTCTTTGATCAGCTCCAAATCCACACCCAACCATACCAAGGAGACCAGCTGCATAGCCTCCTGGCTGGAGATAAGCCTAGCCTGAGATAGAACTCCAAATGCCCTGTAGCACCGATCCTCCAACTGGGCTTTGCCTAGTTGGAGCAGCTGTTCCCGGGCTTCCCTCTCCTGGTCAACTACTTGTCTGGCTACAGTAGCCAAGTGCTGGATAATCTCCTTTTCCGAATGACCCAAGGTCAGCTGATTGGAAATCTGGTAGATATCCCCCACAGATTCCGTCCCTTCGCCGTACAAACCCCTGACTGCTATACCCAACTTGTTGACAGCCGGTACTAAACGGGACATCTGTATGGTCATTGCCAACGCCGGAAGGTGCATCATCACCGAAGCTCTCATTCCCGTTCCAACATTGGTTGGACAAGCAGTCAGGTACCCCAGGTCCGTTGAAAAGGCGTATTCCAGTTTTTCACCTAAGATATCATCCACTTGATCACATTGTTCCCAAGCAGATTGGAGTTGAAACCCGGGATAGATAGACTGGATCCTGAGATGGTCTTCCTCGTTGACCATGATGCTCACCAACTCATCCCGGCTAAGGACTACCGCCTTATGCTTGACGTCTTTAGCCTGCTGGGGACTGATCAAGTGTTTTTCCACCAGCAGCTCCCTTTCCAATCTGGGCATATTGACGAGACTAAGATACTCCCAATCCAGACCAGTAGTGCTGTCTACTACTGAGCGAACTAGTTCATTTACATGGGCCGCCTGTTGGTCGTTGGCCGCGGCTGGAAAGGGAATCTTGGCTATATTCCGGGCCAGACGGATCCGGCTCCCAATGACAATGTCATCCTCAGGTCCGGTCCCCTTCATCCATTGACTGAGAATACTGTTAACGGCATCTTGCAAAGACATAGGTATTTACCCCCCTCTCTCCAACCTCGGCCTAGCGGCCCTCCTGTCTTTCCGCTTCCCTAAGACTCTTTTCCAGAGCTCGAATCTTATCCCGCAGCTTAGCTGCCTCCTCGTATTTTTCTTCCAGAATAGCTTTCCTCTGCTGCTCCCGGAGCTCTTCTATCTGCTGGCGGTAACTGGCAGCGGCACTGCTGATACCCGGCACTTTCCCGGTATGGCCGACGCTGCCTTGAATCCGCCTAAGGAGCGGCAAGATCTCAGCTCTGAATTGATCGTAACACTCACTACATCCCAGTCGACCTGACTCTCTAAAATCTCCATAGGCAAGGCCGCAGTTGGGACACCGCTGGGTTCTGACTCCAACGGCGGTTCCCGATGAAAGGGCCTGGACTTGCTCCAGCATCCCTTTCCAGAAATTCTCAAAGGTCAATGATGGCTCAAAGCCAAAGGTCAGCTCACCCTTTGTCTGAGCGCATTCCTGACACAGATGCATCTCTGTCTTCATGTTGTTTACTATCTTAGTAATATGAACCGAGGCCGGACGCCTGCGGCACTCCTCACACAGCATCTTGGAACCCCCTCTGTTCAGTCTCCCGCCGGGCTCACTCACCACAGCCTCCCTGGAGGAGAAGAATCAGCATCGACCTAAGCAGCTTGGCTCTTACCCTGTCGGCATAGACCGGTTGAAGCTGTTCCGTTTCCTCCGCTAGTAGCGAGCGAATGACCACCGCATCTTTTCGGCTCAGGTAATTGTGGTCCAAGAGCCGAACCAACAGAGCCTCAGCCTCATCTATGTCTATACTCTCGCCAACGGTCTGGCGTATCCAAGAGCATATACCCTCGGGGTGCTGGGGCTCCAGCCGAAAGATGCGGATATAGCCGCCGCCTCCCCGGCGGGTTTCTACGATATATCCCCGCTCACTGCTAAATCTAGTTTTGAGCACGTAATTGATCTGGGATGGCACACATTCAAACAGCTCTGCCAGCTCAGTGCGACGAATCTCCAGTCCACCTTGACCTGCTTGATCCAATAGAGCTTTTATATAGCGTTCGATGTGATCTGTTAGGCTGCTAATAAATGCCACCTCCACCTGCATCAATTGTATTTGACCTTTCTTGACCTTCCGGGTCCATTCTAACAAAACCCCCGGGGAAAATTCAATTATGCCCCAGGCCCATCTGACAGGATTAAGGGGGAAAATCCCGGGATTTCCGGGGTTATTTGGGGTGTTGCGTCCGATACATCACCAAAACACCCGTTTTGTTAGTCAAATAAGGTCAAATTCAAAGGTAGTGCATGGCTGTCAATCCAACAACATGATACGCGTCGACCGGCATAAGTATTAGCGGGGGGAGGTATGAGGATGATCAACTGGATCTGGTTCATGCTGCTGGCAGGCGGGATCGTACTCGCTGCTTATAGCAACGATGCGGCCCTGGTAACCGATGCTATTTTGGAGGCAGCCGCCGATGCCGTTACTCTGGTCATCGGCCTGTTGGGGTTGATTTCCTTTTGGTCGGGCCTGATGGAAATTGCGGAAGCATCCGGCCTAACTAAGCTCTTTGCTAAGCTGCTTCGGCCCCTCACCACCCGGCTCTTCCCAGATGTTCCACCGGAGCATCCCGCCATGGGTGCCATTATTCTGAGCATCACTGCCAATATCCTGGGCATGGGCAATGCAGCCACCCCCCTGGGAATCAGGGCCATGGAAAAGCTTAATGAGTTGAACCCGGAACCAGGCGCAGCCACCGATGCCATGTGCACCTTTGTGGTGGTGACTACATCCTCTTTGACGGTTATACCCATCACCGTCATAGCCATGCGGGCCGCTGCCGGCTCCACAGATCCTGCTAGAATCATCGGCCCCACGCTGGCGGCTTCGGCAATCTCCACTTTCACCGCGATTGTCACCGACAGGGCGTGGCGCCGCCGCATATCCAGCAGGCGATGACTGGCATCACTAGAGTTCCTGCTGAAGTGGGGTGAACATATATGATCATCGATACCTTGGAGTCAATCAGCCGCTGGGCCATTCCGACGATTGTTTTGGGTATTCCCCTGTGGGGATTGGTTCGGGGGGTTAGGATTTACGAAACCTTCGTGGAAGGAGCTAAGCAGGGTCTGTTGGCAACGATAAGGATAACCCCTTACTTAATAGCTATGTTTGTAGCCATTCGGGTGTTCCGGGTTGCCGGAGGCATGGATCTCCTTCTAAAGGCCATAACTCCCTTTACCAGCATGCTGGGCATCCCCCCAGAGGTGGTTCCCATGGCCCTGATTCGGCCCCTGTCGGGTTCAGGATCCCTCAGCATGCTGGGAGAGCTTTTGCATACCTACGGACCTGATTCCCTGGTGGGGATGACGGCTTCCACCATTCAAGGCAGTACTGAAACCACCTTGTACGTCATCACTGTATATTTGGGGGCCATCGGAGTAACCCGGGCAAGGCATGCTCTACCCATCGGTTTGTGGTCAGACCTAGTGGGATTCTTAGCCGCGGTGTTTATTTGCACAAGGCTCTTGGGCACTCAATAAAGTCTGAGTGCCCCTGCTCTTTGGGTCTGTCAGGTAGCAGACGGTGCTGAGACTTGTCCTTTACTACCTGGTTTTACAGCACTACAATTCGTCTTTCCAGCATCGCCCAGTGCTGGACTGCGCACAGGAGCAGGCGGCATTCACCCCACCATAATATGGAAAATTACCAGCATGTGCATAATCCCCGGGTTGAATGCACACAATTATAGTAGAGATAGATAGGCAGGAGGAATGGCCGATGTGTAATGCTACCAAGCGAGCCCAAAAAGTCAAGCTGCTGGAGGAGGCAATCCAGGCCATTGCCCAGCATCCCACCCTTGACCAAAATGCCAAGAACCGGGGTATTCAGCCCCTCAAGATGGCTCTAGTCCGACTGGCTAAGGAAGCGTAACCATTGAGGCAGCCCTGAAATAAAGATCATGAGACTTATAAGTAAAGATCATCAAGCTTGCGAAAAGAGCAGCCCTGTCTCTCCGTAGACGGAGAGACAGGGCTCCCTTAATCCTCGTTCCTACACTACTTTTGTCTCACCCTAATCTAGTCCACTGCATCCCGGCTCCGGTCAGTCAATTTCCCTTCCTTCCCTGACTGCATCCCTCAGGTCTAGAAGGTCCTTCATGATGTGATACAGATTAGCGGTATAGCCTTTGGTGCCGAAGATGTCGTGGAGCTCTTTGTACATTCTAAACAGCTTCTCATAGATTTTCACATTCTCCGGAATGGGAGCAAATTCCCGCTCCTTTAATCCACCCATAGCCGCCTGGGCTTCCTGTACCGTTGCATAGCCTCCGTTCTCAGGACCTGCAGCCACTGCGCCAAACATAGCCGCTCCCAGGGCTGGAGTCTGGGCTGACCGGGAGATCTTCATGGTCCGGTTGGTAACATCGGCGTAAATCTGCATCAACATGGGGTTCTTCTCGGCGATGCCGCCGCAGTTGACAACTTCCTCGATGTGGACGCCGTATTCCTCTAAGCGGTCGATAATCACCCGGGCGCCGTAGGCGGTTCCCTCAATTAATGCCCGGTACATCTCCTCCGGCTTGGTCTGCAGGGTCTGCCCCAGCATCAAACCAGTGAGCCGCACATCCACCAAAATGGTGCGGTTGCCGTTATTCCAGTCCAGAGCCAAAAGACCGCTTTCACCGGGCTTTTGCTTTTCCGCTTTCTCTGTAAGCAGCTGATGGAGATCCAATCCCCGTTTCCGGGCTTCCTCCTCATAGCTAGCCGGCACGCAGTTCCTTACGAACCAGTTGAAGATATCCCCTACTGCCGACTGGCCTGCTTCCAAGCCGAGATAACCAGGAAGTACGGAGCCATCGACGATGCCGCAGACACCGGGAACATCCGGCATATTGGTCTGGGCTACAGCAATATCACAGGTGGAGGTTCCGATAATCTTCACCAAGGTCCCTTCTTTAATCCCAGCTCCCACGGCTCCCATGTGGGCATCGAAGGCTCCTACACTGACAGCAATCCCAGGTCTAAGCCCGAGGCGTTCGGCCCATTCTTCAGTCAAGAAGCCAGCCCTTTCTCCGGCTGTGTAGGCTTTATCCGGCAGGGTTTCCCGAATCCTCACGAGGCGGGGTTCCACAGCCGCCCAAAAATCCTTATCGGGGTAGCCAGACCAGCCGGCATTGAACATCGCCTTATGACCGGCTGCACAGACGCTCCGCTTTAGTCTATCGGGAGCCTGGGTACCAGTTAAAAGACCCGGTATAAGATCTGCCAGCTCTACCCAGGTATAGGCAGCCTCAAAAACCTCCGGGTCCACCTTCAAACAGTGCCACATTTTCGACCAGAACCATTCTGAGGAGTAGGCTCCGCCGCATTTGGCTAAGTACTCAGGTCTAATCTCAGCTGCCTTGGCGGTAATAGCAGCAGCCTCTTCATACGATGTGTGATCCTTCCATAGCCAGGCCATGGCATTGGGATTGTTGGTAAATTTGGGGTCGAGACCCAAGGGCATACCTTGAGCATCTACCGGTATGGGAGTACTGCCGGTGGTATCCACCCCAATGCCGATGATCTGCTCAGGGCTAAAATCCTTGCAGTTGGCCTTGGCCTGCTCGATGGCGCCACGGCCGGAGGCTTCCAACCCATCTAAGTAGTCCTGAGGATGCTGCCGAGCCAAGTTGGGATCCACGGGATCGACGATTACTCCATCGACACCTTTCTTGTAATTGTACACAGACGTACCGACTTCTTCGCCGGTGGCGATATCTACCACTAATGCCCGGACAGAATTGGTTCCAAAGTCAAACCCTAAAGCAAACCGTCTTTTCTCCAAGATAAATCCCCCTTCACGTGGGTTGTCTGACTCGTTGGCACAAATGATGCCAGTGTCGCAAGTTACCTAGGAAATGTATTCGCAAAAAAACAGAAAAAACCTGCCTAGATATCGTGTAGATGCCCTGGACAGGTGTATAAGAGGTCTTTGCAAGACCATGGCGAATTTTTCAGTGTATGGATTTTCAAGTTGGTTGCCGGAATGGGCATGATCAGCCGCAGCGCTGCAAAGCCACAGGGTCATGACATGGCAGCGCCGCAGGCTGTAAAGATGCAGACTTTGAATGGCAAAGCCCGCACGACGGGCAGTCTAAAGGCAGGTGCAGGACGTGGCTGTCATCTACGCCATCGGCAGTCAAAAAGGCGGAGTTGGGAAAACAACAACCACCATTAACCTCGGGGCAGCCCTGACCGAGATGGGATGCAGGGTGCTGATGGTAGACTTAGATCCCCAGGGGGGCCTAACCCTTTGCTGCGGCTATCAGCCGGACTCTCTGGAGAAGACTGTTTACGATGCCCTGCGGCGCTCCTGCAGTGCCGAACCATACATCCTCCAAACATCCTTCGGTGCTTCTCTGCTTCCAGCCAATGTCGACTTGGCTTTGGCCGAAATGGAGTTGGTAGGTACCTTTGCCCGGGAGCGGCGGCTGGCCATATCCTTAACCCCCATCCGGGACAACTTCGATGTGATTCTGATTGACTGCCAGCCGTCCTTGGGGCTGCTCACTGTCAATGCCCTGGCCATCGCAAACTATCTGATTATACCTGTTGCTTGCGAGTATCTTGCCCAGAAAGCCGTCCAGGGTTTGCTTAAACTGGTCCGCAAAGTCCAGATCCACCATAACAACCAGCTCCAGATAGCGGGTTTGCTTCCCACCATGTTCGACCGCCGCACCAACCATACGGCCCAGGTATTGAAGGAACTCCATGACACCTTCGAGCCGGAAATCCGGGTGTACCAGTACATAGTCTACAGGAGCATCCGCTTCGCCCAATCAGCAGCGGCGGGGGAACCTACCATCCACTATGCCCGCAGCATACCCGGCGTCGATGCCTATCGGCAGTTGGCCAGGGAGATCTTTCTCCAGCTCCCCAGCCATGCAGGCTAGCCAAGAGTGCCATACCCAGTCGCTGGCTATGCCCCCATGTCTCGGATCCGCCGCGCTTTTTCTTCACCGGTAATGGTGATGACAACATCATGGACCGGGAGTGTAACCCCTGCCATCGCCATAGCCATCTCCACCATCCTTAGAAGACCACCGCAGCACGGCACCTCCATGCGGGCAACGGTAATACTGGCCAAGTCGTTGGCCCGGATAACAGCCGCCAGCTTCTCCACATGCTGTCTGGCGTCATCCAATTTCGGACAGGCTACGGCAACAACCCGGTCCCGCAGAAGCTCTCTATGGAACCCGGCAAAGGCAAAGGGAACACAGTCTGCACAAAGCAATAGATGAGCACCCTGCAAGTAATGAGCAGTGGGTGAGATAAGCGCCAGCTGCACCGGCCAATGGCTAAGCTCTGATCTTGCCCATCTCCCCTCCCCCAGTTCATCCTGGAAAGACGCTGTCTTTGTCCGCTCCTCCCCGGGATGATTAATGGACAGGGATCTAAGACCCGGACAGCCCCCTTGCAAACCATCGACACTCTGCCCGTTGTCTGGAGATGAAGAGCGGCTTTCCTTTGCCTTCTGCTCCCGCTGCAAGGCAGCTACCAATTCTGGGTCAAAGGCTTCAGCCTCTGCCTCTTCTAGGTAAAGGGCACCCTGGGGACAGTCGCCGAGGCATGCGCCCAAACCGTCACAGAGTGCTTCCCTCACCAGGCGGGCTTTGCCGTCAACGATCTGCAGGGCACCTTCGGCACAGCCCGGAATGCAAAGGCCGCAGCCGTTGCATTTCTCCTCATCAATACGAATGATCCAACGTTTTGCCACCAATTACCCTCCCCTATCTTCAGTGCAGCTTTATCTGCCTAATTCCTACTAAGCAACTAGGTTATATATTATCACAACCCCAATGAGGTGTATAGCGCCGTGTCTTTAATTTTTAGCAAACAAGCTGCAAGGTTACTCTCCTCCGTTTCTCCCCCGTTCCTCTATAATTAAGCTGAGAACGAGTCCCGCTGCATAAATACTGGTAGTCCCTCCGGCCACCACCCCAGAATCGTTGAAAAGCAAAGCCGCGAGGCTGCCGACAATGGTGGCAAGCACAATCCCCCGCAGGTTGGGGTGTTTTTCCATAATCCCCTTCACCCCCGGAGTCGGACGGTAAACCAAAACCGCCATTATGCCAAGGGCAACCAACAGACCCTTGCTCCAAATGCTGTACCGCATTAGCCGCCAGTTCATGGCCAGTTTCCTCTGGGCAATAGCTCTAATTTCCGCCCAATCGCCCTGCAGGGCAATCCATAAAGCGCGGGTGACATGTGAACCTGTACCGGCGGCGGGAAACAGGTTCAACAGGAAAAGGACCGCCAAGAGTGCCAAGCAGAACCCAACTGCTGGGAAGGGGATCCGCCTCCCGGTCCCATACGCCAAGGCCAAGGAAAAGGCGACAAGAGCAGTGATGGTGCCGCCGGCATTAGCTCCCAAAGCCGGGGATCCGAGGATCAGAATCACCAGCAAGAACCAGAGAAGGATAGCGGTCCCTGCCTTAGGCCAGCGCTCCCTGGCCACTGGTACCGCCAGCAGCGACGCACCCACCAGTATACCCATATATTCATTGCCGATCCCGTAGAACCGGGCTCCCAACATCACATCATAACCCAGGGGAGAGTACTTAATCAGTGGACCGCCCAAAAGCGTGTCGACAGCAATACCCATAGCGGTTAACCCACATATGAGTCCAAATCGATGCTCTGTGTTGGGAGCTAAGCGTACAGCCAAAACTGCAAAGAGGACTGCCATCACCAGTGTGTACGAGAAAGCTGCAATCACTGTCATGGGCCGTAAAATGGGCAAGATGAGAAGTGCGAGGGGGATTGATGTGATCAACAGCAGCAAGAAACCCATGAAGCGGACCCAGCTCTTGGGCAAACTGGAATACACCCCCACCAGGGCAAAGGCAGTCAGGTAAAGGATAATCTCCAAAGTGACAAAAGCTTTGAGGAGAGGTGTACGCTGCCAGTAAGTTGCGGCACTGCGGGAAAGCAGATCCTCCAAGTACCTCAACCTAGCACCCAAGGGGTTGTTAACCCCCGGACTGGGATTGCCAAACCTCCTCGGCAGTTCTTTACTAGTGGTTAGCAAGGCCCCCGGCAGCCCCTTAGGTATGGGAAGGTCCAGCCAGGAAAGCACCGAAGGTGCGATGTCATAGTTGGCGACTACACCCGGCCGACGGGTCGTCCCGCTCACCAAGAGTCCAGGTGCAAGTCCAGGTCCGGCTGCAATGATGGGTGTCAAAAGCCTCCCCCCAGCAATGTCTTCCCCGGTGGGAAGGGGGCTGACCATCAAGACCCAGTCTTTGTCGAGGTCTACCTCCTCGAGAAGCTTCTCTAGAAACCCGTCGGCGGCCTCGAGGGCCGCTTGCCGGTAACTGCGGTAGCGGGAGGGGGCAAGCTGCCGCCTCTCCTCCTCTACCCGGTCCATATCCCCCAGATCTACGACGATAAATGACGCCTCGGAACGGACCTTGAGATACTCCCGCCAAAGGGCTTCAATATCGGTCCGGCGGCCGGTGGGAAAGTCCGGATCCGATTTGTTTAGCTCGGAGTCCACATTGCCCATGGGTATTTGGCCCCGGCTGTCCATGGCAACTAAAGCTGCCCATCTTTGCTCCTCATGGGTGTCGGAATTGCCGATTACGGCAGCTTTCTGCTTTCCTTCCCGAAGGGCATCACCGATCACTCCTATCCGCTGGGTGTTGGCGGAGGCTAGATTGTTGGTCTTGATATTCTCTATATCCAACACCACTATGGAACCGAAGGGAGGATCCCACCCAGTGCGGCGGCGGTAGATATCTCCCGCTGTCTCCCCCCGATATGCCCCATGACTGGGTAAAGCTGTCTTGGCATCGGCACCGCCTACCAGGCGGGTGCCGCCACCTATGGTTGTATAGGCATTTTCCGCGGTAAGGCCACCACCGGTTCTGGTATTCATGAGGCCGATTCCGCCCCGAGCTGCTAAATCTACCAGGGAGGAACCCTCCATAGCCATGAGCTCTTCTAGACACAGGCGGTTAATTACCACCAGGGTAACCCGGCCGGTTTTTTCCCCGCCTTCTGCACCCAAGCTCAAGGGACTGAGCAAGATAATCAGCGATGATATACCCAAGAGGACTATCACGATGCTCGAGAACTGCCGCCTTTTGTTCCCAGCCACTGCTACTTTTCACCCTTCCTCAGCAAAGGTGAGGCTGACGTCCACCGAAGGACCTGGTCGTAGACCTCTTTGACCCGCTCTACCATCACTTCTCCACTAAAATGACTGCGGGCGTGAACAGCCGCCCTTCGGCCCAGTTCTTTAGCCCGCTCCCTGTCCCTGGCCAAGAGAATCAGTGCCTCGGCCAGCTCTTGGACAAGGCCGGGACTGATCAATATGCCGCTGCAGCCGGAGTCGATCATATGAGGAAGTCCCCCTACATCAGCAGCGATCACCGGCAGTCCCAATGCCATGGCTTCCATCACCGATAGGGGCCACCCTTCAGTGCGGGAGGGCAAGACAAAAGCATCAAAGGCAGGGAAAATCCTACGGGCATTATCCCGATAACCCAAGAACCTGACAAAGGCAGCAAGTCCATAGCTTCTTGCAGCTTGCTGCAGCTCTGCTGCCATCGGACCATCACCGATGATCACGAAGCGGAGACTGGGCTCTTTTCTTACAGCCAGGTTGGCTGCCTCCAGCAGCAGATCAGGTCCCTTTTCCCAAGTCAAGCGACAGGCGGTGCCGACAACAAACCATTGGTCATCATCGGGCCAGCCCCAGGAAGCCCGGTAGGCTCTCCGGACTTCCGCCTGCCTTTCCCCAGTTTCTAATTCCGTCAGCTCGATGCCGTTGGGGATTAGACTCACCTGAGCGGGGGGACAGCCGATAATATTAATCAGTTCATCTCTGATGCCGGGAGAAACGGCGATGAAATGGGATGTGTACTTAACCAAGTATTTTTCCATCAGATAGCGGACTTTTCGCTGACGGGACTGCCGGCTTGGGGGCAGAATCTCGTTATGGTAACTCACGATCACCGGATAGGACAGCCTGCCCCGCCAGTTTAGAGCGAGGCGGGTAATCAAGCCTGCTTTAGCCCCGTGGGCATGGATGATATCAAAGGGATGTACCTTTAGAAATCGAGACAACTGCCCGATGACCAGAGGATCCAGCCAAAGACGGGGAGTATCGCCCACATCCAGCGGCAGCAGCCGAGTAATGCCGGCAGCTCTCATTTTCTGCAGCACTAACTCCTCAACGGGGCAGGCTACAGTCAGATCATAACCGCATAGGCCGAGACCCCTAAGGAGAAGCTCCAAATGGGTCAACATGCCCCCGGCTGCAGGCCGGATTACATGGAGAACTCGAGGGATGCCGATCACACTCCTCTAGAGACTTACGGTACCACCCTTTGTTGGTTCAGTTATTACCTGTTATTCTTCCCCTGAGGGGGATTATCATCCATGGGTTTTCCGTCTGCCAAAAAAGAGAAGACCAGGAGGGATTTTGAGGATCCTTTCCTGGTCTTTCACAGCTTGATTCCGATTTATTCCACCTTTTCAAACTGCTCTCTCGGAGCTCCGCACTTGGGACACTCCTTGGGGCGACACCGACCTTCCTTAGTTTCGCCGCAAGCAGTACACTTCCATACCGCCATTAGCCTGCACCTCCGCTTCTAGAGATAATGGATAAGGATTAGGCAAACTCCATGGATTCCCTGCCTACACGAGATGCATTTACCCATCAATATACGAAGTATCCCACAGCCACTGATGCTTAGCTACCAAAGGCATGCGCCATCCTCGGCCAAACCCCCGTCTTGTCACCCTTAGGCCCGGAGCTGCCTGACGCCGTTTGTACTCACTTCGCACCAAGAGCCGCAGCACCTCATCGACGGTCTCTTGGGGATAACCTGCCTCAGCCACTTCCTCTCTATTCTTACCTTCCTCAATGACTAACCGCAGGATTCCATCGAGGATAGTGTAAGGAGGCAAGCTGTCCACATCCAACTGGTTGGGGCGCAGTTCCGCGGAAGGCGGCTTAGTCAGGATTGAAACCGGAATTACCTCCTTCTCCCGGTTGATCCAATCTGCCAGCCGATAAAGATCCGACTTGTAAACATCGCTAAGCACCGCCAGGCTGCCGCTCATATCACCATAGAGAGTGGCATAGCCTACAGCCAGCTCCGATTTGTTGCTGGCGTTGAGCAGCAGCCACCCGTACTTGTTGGCCAGAGCCATGCAGAACATCCCCCGCAAGCGGGCTTGAATGTTTTCCTCTGCCACATCCATACTCACATCGATGAAACTGTCCAAGAGGGTGCTCTTAACAACGGACAGGGCATCGGAGATGGGAATAACCTTCAAGTCACAGCCCAAATTCCCCGCTAGTTCCTTGGCGTCGGTGATCGATTGGGGGGAAGTATAGGGGCTGGGAAGGGTAACGCAGTGAACATGCTCCTTGCCCAAGGCTTCTACAGCTAAACAGGCAGTGATCGCGGAATCTAACCCCCCGGAAAGGCCTATCACCACATCGCTGAAACCGGATTTGGCAGCATAATCCCGGATTCCTAGAACCAGGGCTCCATGAAGCATGGCTATGGAGTTGGTGGTGACTGGGGGCATCTCCCCCTTAACGTGGATGCCCTCCATTTCCACTACGATGAGTTCCTCTTGAAAGGCACTGCCTCTAGCGCAGATATGGCCCTCACCGTCAACGGCCAGAGACTGGCCTGCGAAAATCGCCTCATCATTGGCACCAACCTGGTTCACCCAAAACACCGGCTTGCCCGCCTTGCGGGCTATTTGACTGAGCAGCTCTTGGGTGTTAGCCTCCTGTCCAAAATAGTAGGGGAAACTCCCTATATTCACCAAGAAATCCGCTCCAGCATCCGCCTGGGCTTCCATGGGGTTTTCTGGACCCTCCATATCTTCACCCACTGACATACCCATGGATAAACCGGCTACAGTCTCAAGTGCTGTCTCCTGGCTGCCGGGAGTGAAGTAACGTCGTTCATCCACCAGATCGAAATCCACGAGATTCTGTTTGTGCCGGGACCGGACATTTCCCTGACCATCGCAGAAAAAGGCGGCATTGTACACGTTCACTCCCCGCCCGTTGCCCTTAACTACACGGTACTCCGGACCTCCAATAATCGCCGCTATGCCCTCAATGTCCCGGGCCAACTGCTTAACAGCCTTGTCTGCGGCAACCAAAAGCTCCCGGCGGGTCAGAAGATCCCCAGGCGGATAGCCGGTAACTGCCATTTCTGGGAAGACCACCAGTTTACATCCCAGTTCCTTGGCCTTAGCGGCATAGTCTCGCATCTTCTGGACGTTGCCCTGCAAGTCTCCTATAGTCAAGTTGATTTGTGCCAGTGCGATTTTCACCAGATCACCTTCTTTAGCTCAACACGATCACCTGAGCACTTCCGTCTTTAGTTTACCTCATTTTAGCAGGAGAAAGCCCATCCTGCAACCGACAGGATTGACAGACCTTTACTGGAATGTAGTATAATAGCCAAAACGGACGTGAGCCTGCAGCCCGTTCTTCTAACGGGGTGCATCTAGACCAACTACGTTACAGATAGCTTCAATAAGGATGAGTGTTCATGCCCAATAAACACCGGCGGGGTGGTGTTAAGCAGCAGCACTCCATTATTCCAGGCATACGCAAAAGACTGCAGAAAATCGCGGCCTGCCCCTATGTGCAGGCTGTTACCCCCGGACGCATTTCCTCCGCGACCGGAAGTCAAGAGCCCGTGATAGTCTTTCAGTATTTCCAAGCAAGCGGCATGAAGCTCATCGGCAAAGTACCGGGAGCAGTTCAGGAGATTTTTGTTGTCAGCTCCCAGCGAGAAGCTGCCCTCAACTGGCTGACGGCAGCCAATCTCGTCCTCTTGGAGGAAAACCGTCCGGGAAAACCCTACAGCCAGAAACGCAAAGCTAGGACTGGAGCTGCCGATGACTCCGCCAAACCCATCCACGAAGCCTCCCCTGACACCCTGCAGCGCTATAAGCAGTTTCTCAACGACAGTGACGGCCCACTGATGGTGGCCGTTGGTGATCGGTTAAACGGCAGGGCCCGGGAATTCCATAACAAGCTGCTCCAAGAAGCTGGGGCCAAGGAAAAAGAAAACGGCAAAAGGAGTCAAAAGAACGCAAGCCAGCGGGTCATAGCTGCCGGCCAGCGGCCGTCACCTTCCTCGCCTTCCAACATGGAACAGTGGCTCAAGGCCGCGGATAAGCTGGGACCTCAGTACTGGCGGCAAGTTAGAGCTGAGAAGGAATCCTAGTTTGTTGGAGTCTAGCCGGAGCGTTTCCCTTTGTTTCTGCTCAGCACCGCTTTCCGCAGCCTGATGCTCTTGGGCGTGACCTCCACCAGTTCGTCATCGGCTATGAAGGCTATAGCCTCCTCCAAGGAAAGAATCCGAGGCTCATCGATTTTCGGTGCAATTTCTGCCGTAGACGAGCGAATGTTGGTGACATGCCGTTTCTTAGTCACATTTACGTATAGATCGTTCTCCCTGGAATTCTCGCCGATGATCATCCCTTCGTATACCATGGTCCCCGGGCGAATAAACAAAGTTCCCCTTTCCTGGATATTGACTATGGCATAGGCAGTGGCTTCCCCCTGCTCGCACGCCACTAAAGCCCCGTTATTCCGACTGGGGATATCCCCTCGGTAAGGGCCGTACCCATAGAAGGTATAATGCATCACTCCCGTTCCCTTGGTCTCAGTGAGGAAATCAGAGGCAAAACCGATCAGGCCCCGGGTAGGAACGGTGAATTCCAGTTTGAGCCGGCCATCTGCCATCTGCACCATATTCAAGAGTTCCCCCCGACGGGTGCCCACCTTTTCCATAAAGCCCCCCATGTACTCGGCTGGAATATCCACCACCAAATGCTCCAAAGGCTCAAGCAGCCCTTCATCGGACTCCTTAAGGAGCACCTGGGGTTTGGAGACCGCCATTTCATAGCCTTCCCGCCGCATGTTCTCAATGAGAATCGAAAGGTGGAGCTCGCCTCGGCCGGCCACTTCAAAGACATCGGGACTATCTGTTTCCTTAACCCGCAAGGCCACGTTGACCCGTTTTTCCCTTTCCAGCCGTTCCCGCAAGTGGCGAGAAGTCAGATACTTGCCCTCTTGACCGGCAAAGGGACTGTCGTTTACCCGAAACAGCATCATTAAAGTAGGCTGGTCTACCTCTAGAGGCGGCAGGGGACTTGGCTCTTCTATTGAGGTAATGGTATCGCCGATCTCGACATTGTCCACGCCAGCTATAGCGGCAATCTCTCCTGCCGGCACCATTTCTGCTGGGACTCGCTTTAGGTTTTCGAAGACAAACAGCTGGGTGATGGTCTCTTTGTGCAGTTTGTCGGTACCACCTCGGACAACTGCCACCTGGTCACCCCGCTTGAGTGTGCCGTTATGCATGCGCCCAATGGCGATGCGGCCAATGTAGGGATCGTAATCTAGGGTACTGATCATGAGCTGCAAAGGAGCCTTTTCACTGCCCTGGGGTGAAGGTATATAGCGAATAATGGCGTCCAACAGGGGTTTTATCGAACCCTGCCCCTTCTCCACCGCCTGTAAAGCATCATCCAGCTTCTCTTCTACAATGCCCAGGCGGGCCGAACCGTAAAGCACGGGGGAATTGAGAAGCTCTTCATTGGCTCCTAGGTCTATGAAAAGGTCCAAGACCTCATCCACTACTTCTAGGGGCCGACAATCAGATCGATCGATCTTGTTGACCAAGACGATGGGCTGCAATCGCCGGGCTAGGGCCTTTTGGAGCACAAAGCGGGTTTGGGGCATAGGGCCTTCAAAGGCATCCACTACTAAAAGGGCACCATCAACCATATCCATAATCCGTTCCACTTCTCCGCCGAAATCGGCATGGCCCGGTGTGTCCACAATATTGATTTTGTAACCTAGGTAGCTGACCGCGGTGTTCTTGGCCAAGATGGTGATGCCCCGCTCCCGCTCGAGAGCGTTGGAGTCCATCACCCGCTCCTCAACATCAGCGTTGGCCCGAAAAACTCCGGTTTGCTTGAGAATCCCATCCACCAACGTGGTCTTACCGTGATCTACATGGGCAATAATGGCTACATTACGCAATTTCATAATTACCTTGCCTCCTGCTGCAAAAAGCACAGGTTTAAGACTACCCATCTTCCATAGTGTTGTCAAGAAGGGAATGGGGATGTAATGCAGAAGCTGCCGATGACTATAGACCTTTCATCGAAGCTGAGAAGTTGAAGGGGGTTAGAAAAAGCCGGGAATCAACAGTCGGGAGAGGTAAGCAAAGAAAGTACCCACAAGGCTGCCGGCCAGTACATCACTGGGATAGTGAACTCCAACGTAGATGCGGGACCATCCCACCAATGCTGCCCACAGCACCCACAAGACAGAGTACCCGGGAAAAGCCAAGGCGTAACTTACCCCAACAGCAAAACTGGCGGTGGTATGGCCCGAGGGGAAAGAATAAGCGCAGATGGGCACATTAAAGGTGCGGATGTGTTCTAGTCGAAAAATTGGACGGGGGCGATTGACCAAGCGCTTGACTACGAGGCTGACTAGGGAACTTCCAGCTAAAGCTGCAAAGGCTCTGCTGCCGGCAACGAGACAAGAGCGCCGCTCGTACAGTCCCGCCAGGATCGCTCCGAGGGTAATGCCGATGGTAAAACCAGCACTGCCGGTATGGGTAACCCACACCGAAAGCTTGTCCAGCAGCCTGCACCTAATGCGGGTATTGAATAAGCGAAACAGCCACTCATCACCTGCACGGAAAGTTACCATTCACCGGCCCCCTCACCATCGGATGATCCTAGTTTACCACATCTATTCTCAAGGCGCAGTAGAAAATTCACAAGGACCAGCCATAAATGGGCAGCCCTCCCTCTAGGGTCAACTATTATCTAATCTAATCATATTAGAAGTGGTGCAGACTAAAGCTAGAATGGGACGCGGAAACAGGAGGAGCTAATCATGATCTTCGATAAATACCAGCCCCGAGTGGCTTATTTCTGCATGGAATACGGCCTCAATGAAGAACTACCGATATACGCCGGCGGCCTCGGAATCCTTGCGGGAGACATCCTCAAAAGTGCCCATGACCTCCATTTACCCATGGTGGGCATAGGTATCCTATGGCAAGAGGGTTATACTTCTCAGTTTATCAATGAACACGGCTGGCCGTATGATCGGCCGGCAAGCTATGCACCGGAACTGCTGCAAGACACAGGGGTTACAGTCCATGTAACCATCAGAGGTGATGAGGTGCCGGTGCGGATATGGAAGGTGGATTCCTTTCAAAACGCCCCTCTGTACCTTCTAGATACCGCTGTCCCCGGCAGCAGCTACGATTGGGTTACGAGGCGGTTATACGGAGGTACCTCCCATGATCGAATTGCTCAGGAGATCGTCTTGGGAATTGGAGGAGTCCGGGCCCTGGAAGCCCTCGGCCATACCCCAGATGTCTACCACTTCAATGAGGGACATGCGGTCCTGGCTGGGATTGAATTGATTCGCCGCAAGAAAGCCATGGGAATGACTTTCCGAGAGGCCTTGGAAGCCACCCGGCGAGAGGTTGTCTTTACCACCCATACTCCGGTTATGGCCGGAAATGAAGAACACGACCTTGAGCTCTTGGAATACATGGGTGCCTTTAACGGCCTTTCTTGGGAAGAAATGGAGCAAATCGGCGGAGATCCCTTCAACATGACAGTTGCGGGCCTGCGCCTTGCCCACATGGCCAACGGCGTATCTAAGCTCCACGGCATAACGGCCAGGGCTATGTGGTCAGATAAAGAGGACCGAGCTCCTATAGTCTCCATCACCAACGGGGTCCATGTCAACACATGGATGCACCCGGAAATCCGCAGGGCTTATGAAGCCAACCGGAGCTTGTGGGAACCCCACATGGAGGCGAAGCAGGAGCTGCTCAATGCCATAGCAAAGAGGACTGGGGTACGGCTTAATCCCAAGGCACTGCTCATTGGTTTTGCTCGCCGGGCGGCTCTGTATAAGCGTCCGGGACTTATTTTTCAGCGGATGGATATCATAGGTCCGCTGCTGGAGAGCGGACGAATTCAGCTGGTCTTCTCCGGCAAAGCTCATCCCCAAGATGAAGCCGCAAAACGTCAGGTGAGCAAGATTGCAGAGATAACCAAGCAGTTTCCCCAGAGTGTCGTCTTTCTGGAGAACTACGACATGGCCTTGGGCCGTCTGCTCACCGCGGGCTGTGATGTATGGCTCAACAATCCCCAAAGACCTCTGGAAGCATCCGGCACTTCGGGCATTAAGGCTGCCCTCAACGGCTGTCTCAACCTGAGCGTCCTTGACGGATGGTGGGTAGAGGCCTGCCAGCACGGTGTTAACGGCTGGCAGTTTGGCGGAGGCTATGAAGGGCCAAGTCAAACCAAATACGATTCAGCTAGCTTGTATGAAGTGCTGCTTGAGGATGTGATTCCCACCTATTACGAACATCCCGAGCGGTGGCGGAAAATGATGGTGGAGAGTATCAAGTCAACCTATTACCGGTTTTCTGCTCAAAGGATGCTGATTGAGTATTACAATATCATGTATCAGCCGTCTCGAACGGCAAAGCTCTTGGCTGAAGAGATCGACCATATCCTGGCCACCAGTCTCCGATAGCAAGTCTGCTGAACGCATGTTCAACTACAGATTTGAGCAGCCAGATCAAAACAGGCCGAGGTGAACACTAGAATGCTCAACCTCGGCCTATGTCTTTCACCTAGTTATCTTCCGGTGAAAACTATCTTGTCCATGCTTTCCATTGTCGCACTTGCTACCTTATGCTTCCGCGAGGGGCAGATAACTGGTGCGGTAGTCTCCTACACCAGCCACCATCTTGGTAATATCTGGATAGCTGTATCCGTGGGACAAAAGGGGTTCGATAATATTCCGCCTTATATCGGGGACGTAGCATTTCATCACTTTACCGGTTCCCACCAGTCTGTACATCTCAACACAAGCGGGAACCAGCACCGAGTCCCCCGGCTCCATGGCAAGCTGGATGCCGGACCCGTCATCTTCCAGAGCAAAGCTGCCCTCCAGGCAGGTTAGAAGATGAAATCTCTCGCCCTGTGTTGC
This sequence comes from Bacillota bacterium, assembly GCA_012510855.1. Taxonomy (GTDB): domain Bacteria; phylum Bacillota; class Limnochordia; order DTU087; family DTU087; genus DTU087. Next base: position 20,389 of record JAAZHE010000057.1, read on the forward strand.
TTCTGGGACAGCGCCCTCTACCAAGAGAATCTCCAAGGCAAAATACCGATTGGCCACCATCACAGTCTTCTGCCCTGCCGGCTGAGGAATTGTCAGACCGGTTACCGGAGTGGTCTTTTGGCCGGCAAACTGGATCACATCCAACGCTTTCTTGATGTGGAGCGGCCGGCTCTTGCCTTGAGCATCGACCCGATCCCAATCGTAAAGGCGGTAGACTGTATCAGAGTTCTGCTGGATTTCGGCCACCATTACTCCACTACCCAAGGCGTGGACCGTCCCCGCGGGCACATCAAAGACATCCCCTGGCTTGACAGGCACCCGGTTAAGACAATGGGCCAGAGTCCCATCGGCAATTGCCTTCCTCAGGGATTCCCGGGTTGCTCCCGGTTTCAGGCCGTAGATGATTTCAGCCCCCGGTTCGGCTGCAATTACATACCAGGCCTCCCACTTGCCCGGATCGCCCGACTCATGATCAGCTGCATACTCGTCATCAGGATGTACTTGAACAGAAAGATAATCATTGGCGTCCAGTATCTTGAGGAGCAGCGGAAACTTAACTAGAGCCGAATCAGGGAGTGCTGTGCCGATCAGCGCTCTTCCGTACATGCTCATCAATTCCGGAAGGGTGGTTCCTGCTAGAGGTCCGTTGGCAACAACGCTAATACCTTGGGCGTGGGCGGCAACCTCCCAGCTTTCTCCGATGCTGGCGCTGGGAAGTACCCTGCCGAACTTCTTGTTCAGGGCAGTTCCGCCCCAAACCTTTTCTTTATAGATTGGGTAAAACCTCAAGGGATATGGCTTGATCAACTGAAGTCCTCCCTGCTAAGGTCAGCTGATGCTCTGGGACAACCGCTTTTCTAAAGCTTCCCGCTCCTTTTCGAAACCGGGCTTGCCCAGTAAAGCAAACATGTTGCGCTTATATGCTTCAACTCCAGGCTGGTCAAAGGGGTTTACTCCTAAGAGGTAGCCGCTGATAGCGCAAGCCTTTTCAAAGAAGTATACTAACTGCCCGAAACTGTACTCACTGAGCCGCGGAACCCGCACCACAAGGCTGGGAACACCGCCATCGGAATGGGCCAGCAAAGTCCCCTCCAGAGCCTTGCGGTTGACGTAATCCACGGTCTTCCCGGCCAGATAATTGAGGCCGTCCAAATCTTCCTCTTCACTGGTTATTGCCAGTTCCGACTGGGGATTCTCTATTTGAATCACCGTCTCCATGATAACCCTCAGGCCTTCCTGAATATACTGACCAAGGGAGTGAAGATCAGTGGTAAAGTCCACAGAAGCGGGGAACAAACCTTTATGGTCCTTTCCTTCACTTTCACCAAAGAGCTGCTTCCACCATTCCGCTAGATAGTGAAGGGCCGGTTCATAAGTGACCAGGATCTCAATCAGCTTCCCCTTGCGGTATAGGCAGTTGCGCACTGCTGCGTATTGGTAGCTGGCGTTGGCATTCAGCTTGGGAGAAGCGTACTCGTGCATGGCTGCCTCCGCTCCAGCCATCACGGCATCAATGTCTAGGCCTGCTACCGCCATGGGCAGAAGGCCCACTGGAGTCAACACCGAGTACCGGCCACCGATATCGTCAGGAATCACGAAGGTCCGATAGCCTTGGGCATAGGCCAGCTGTTTGAGGGCTCCCCGGGTTCGGTCAGTTGTGGCGATAATCCTCTGCTTAGCAGCTTCTTTGCCGTACTTCCGCTCCATGAAGGACCGCAGAATCCGAAAGGCTACAGCCGGCTCAGTGGTTGTGCCCGACTTGGAAATGACGTTCACATAGACTTCCCTATATTCCAGCGAGGACAGCAAATCGCTAATGTATGCACCACTGAGGTTGTGACCGACGAAATAGACGGGTACGTCTACTCCACTGAAAGGTGGTGTCAGCATCTCAATCGCTGCTCGGGCCCCGAGATACGACCCGCCGATACCAATCACAACAAAGGCATCGGCTTGGGCCCGTACTTCCGCGGCTGTATCCTTAATCCTGGCAAATTCCCCTCGATGGTAGTTGGCGGGGAGCTCCAACCAGCCTAGATAATCGCTACCTGGACCCGTACGGCTGTGCAGCCGCCTATGGGCTTCTTGTACTTGGTCTTCCATATATGCAAGCTCATGCTCTCCGATAAAGGATAATGCCGGTGTGTAATCAAAGCGCAATTTCTCTGCAACCAGTGTCTTGGCCATTTTGCTTAGCGATGGAGCCGCGGCTTGATGCTGCGGACTAGATCGCCCCCACCCTCCTTCTCTGCTTCACGGTCCTCCGGAAGCTTGATAAGCCTGCTGTGTTACACTAACAGACTTCTCTTCTTATACTATTATCCCTACAGGCTTCTGGCAACAAGCCCAGAGTCCTAGCTAAGTTCACCCATGTACCTTACCCAGATAGTACTCTCCAATATTGGCAGCATGGTCGCCGATTCTCTCCAGATTGGAGATAATATCCAGATATACTATGCCAGAAAGGGGTGAGCAGAGGTTCTGATTCAGCCGATCAATATGTCTGCGGCGGAGCTCTTCCTCCTGTTCATCGATGCGGGCCTCCCTTTCCTTAATAGCCAAAGCGTATTTAGCCTCATTTTCTCGCCATGCCCGTAGGGCTAAATTCAAGGTCTCCATGGTATAATCCAAGAACTCCAAGAGCTCTTTATTGGCTGCTTCGCTGAACATTATCTGATTGACAGCCTTGTGCTCCAGAAGCTCGCCGATATTAGTCCCGGGGTCCCCCACTCGCTCTATATCATTGATGAGGTTGTACAGCTGGCGGTGGCGCTCTGATTGACTTTCCGATAAAGACATCTTGGATAGTTCCACCAGGTAGTGGGTGATGCCCTCCTCATACTGGTCAATGGCATCTTCCAAGATAGCAATGCGGCCCAAGGCCTCTTCGTTGGGGTCGGTGACATTTTCTCTGGCAATGGTGAGCATCTCCATAGCCATCTCACCCATGTGCATGACTTCAGTATAGGCCTGCTGTAAAGCAGCTTCGGGAGTGGCCAACAGGCGGCTATCCAGTTGGAGAGACAGCTTTTTCTCCCGGGGATCGTCGGGCACAAGCTTAGTCACCGTATATGCCAAAAGACCCGATAGCGGCAGCAAAACAAGGGTATTGGTCACATTAAAAACAGTGTGGGCATTGGCAATTTGCCTTGTAATCGATGGTGATGTGAGTCTAACCACCTGGGTGAACAATGGCAGCAGGGGAAGGAAGATTAACGCGCCGATAACGTTAAAAAGCAGGTGGGACATGGCTGCCCGCCGGGCATTGACCGATGTGCCAATACTAGAGAGCATCGCGGTAATTGTCGTACCGATGTTATTCCCCAAAAGCACCGGCAGAGCCAGTCCCAAGGGGATCAAACCATCCCTGGCCAGTCCCTGCAGTATACCGGTGGTAGCAGAGCTGCTCTGCACTATGGCTGTCACCCCTGCACCCACCAACAATCCGTAATACCACCTATCCGACAATGTCAGCATCAGCTCGGCAAAAACCGGGCTCTCCCGAAAGGGCTTCATGGCACCGGTCATAGTCTCGATACCAATGAACAAAAGACCAAACCCCAGTAGAATTTCACCCCAATAGCGGTTCATCTTTCGTCTTCCGAACAGCAAGAATAGGGCGCCTATGGCAACAAAGATCCAGGCGTATTCACCGAGATCAAAAGCGATGAGCTGAGCAGTTATAGTTGTTCCGATGTTGGCTCCCATGATCACGCCTATAGCCTGGGACAAGTTCATTAAACCAGCATTGACAAAACCAACTACCATGACCGTGGTTGCACTGCTGCTTTGAATGATGGAGGTGATCACTGTTCCCAACAATACTCCCAAGAGCTGGTTGGTAGTCAGCGCTTCCAGCCAGCGGCGCATCTTGCTGCCGGCCGCTTTTTGCAGGCCGTCGCCCATTTGGTGCATGCCAAAAAGAAATAGACCCAGCCCGCCTAACAACCCAAAGATCATTTGGATCACCAAAACAGATTCACTCTCCTAAATCAACTCTACCTGAGCTGAGGCAATCAGTCTTGCAATTACTTACTGGCAAATGATTTATCAGCTGACGGGATCAGCATGCATCACATGCAACCCACTCGATACCAATAACTTACATGTAATCGCTAAAGTCTTCACCCACATGCCGCTCCCAACAAGCGAGGAAATTGATCAGCTGATCCCATGACGGGCTGCGCCCAGTCCGAACGTAGTAGCCGGAGGTAGCCGCACCAACAGTTAACGCCTGCTCCGGGGACAGCCCCAGAAGCAGTCCGAGACAGAAGCCCCCATTAAAATTATCTCCTCCGCTGGTGGTGATAACGGGACTGCTTGTATAAGGCCCCGGAGCATAGTAATACTCTCCATCGAAGACAGCCCCGGCTCCATCAACCGGGTGAACTACTACGCCGTAAAGGTCCATAGCCTCAGAGATAGCTTCTGTAATATCCCTCAAGCTGACCTCATTGATGGGCACGGAAAACTTGATCCCATACGCTTTAGCCACCTCAGAGGCTTCTTTGCGGTTAATGCTCAGTATGGTCCGGTAATGAGATGAGAAGCGGGCAAAAATCTCCATCGCCTTCCGCCAATCCTCGCCAGTCCGCTTCTCGGGGTCTATGGGATCCATGAAAAACAAGCGGGGTTCACCCTCAAAGGTGATCTCCGGCAAAATCTCGCTCTGGAGTTTCTCCCAGATGATGTTCATTTCGGGAATCATAGTCCAATTAATAGTTGCAACCAGCTGACTTTGCTGGATCAAGGCCTTTAGCTTATCTTTCCCTACTTGAGACAAGATTCGATCCCAGGTAATCTCTTTTAGGGGCGAGGTATTGCACAACATAATCTTTCCATCTTGGAATTCCAATGCCAGAGTCTGCCCGGGATTAGCGATATTGAAATACTCAGCTGCTAAGGCAGCGAAGTCTTCGAACACAGGATTCACCGCAGGATAGCCGATACACCCAATATATGTAAATTGGCAGCCGAGCCTGCCCATGGTAGCCCCCATGCTTACAGCGCTGCCGCCGATCTTAACGTAACGGGGAACATGCTCCAGGCTGGTACTGAGACCCGCAGCATCCATAATCTTCTGGCCAAAGCCTTGAATGGTCTCCACCTTGGTAAAGCTGTCGAAGTCAATACGCTTGTCCACTAGATCTGACACTTGGTCAACGAAAGCATCAAATCCGAACAAAAGCTGCAGCTTTGCCGCTTCAGCTTCCCGGCCGAGAAGCGCCTGCCGGGTACTGGCTATCAGCTGAACCACTTGGTTATCAGTCATCAATCTCAACCCCCAGTAGGTAGATTGGCTGTCTAACCACTGCCCACTCCTGCATGGCATCGGTATAGTCTAATTTACTGAGCTAATGCTTATGTATCCAGGATTCTCTTACGACACCACCTACTTGTTTTCTATTGGTTAAATTAAAATCCTGCCCAACCAGACTCTTGTCAGTATACTGTAACAAACAGTTTGCTTTGGTGGTTCCCATGCCATAACTTGGCAGGAGCCCAAAAAAGAGGTTATCGCCCCACGCTGCCGAAAATCCCAACGAGACTAGGGGGAGGTTTGTATGAAACCAATAGCCATACTCTTGCTGCTGATATTTTTGCTGGGCAGTACTGGATGTGAGCCGCAGCCCAGCCAGATGGCCAGGTTGGGCATGGAATCGCTGGGTCTGGTAGTCGAAGTCGATGCCCCAGACCTGGAGGCGGTAGTTGCCGGTTATATCCAGAACAAACTGCCAAAGGTGAAAGTCATCGGTTCCGATGCTGTATGGACTCAAGTGGACACCTCAGGCAGTCTTAGATCCCTTTCCGCACTGGAACGCCGGGACAACTTATGTAAGCTGAGGGAGGAGCTGGAAATCCAATACCTGGCTGTTATATCCATCAAGCCGGAAGAAAGTCCTCGCCATTCTACATCAATCACCGTTGGTACCGACAAGACAGAAGTTCGGCTAAACCAGTATCTGACAGTTAACCTAGAATACACGATAATCGACACCGCCTCCGGTGAGAAGGTCTATGCCGGCCAGGCGAGGGGCAAATCCAGCGATATTGCCGATTTGAAGGTAGGAACTCAGGGAACACGGGTTGGAATTCAATTAACCCAGGAAAGGGCATTGCTAAAAGAAGCGGTAAGGAATGCCCTGAGGGAGACCGGTTTATTCTAAAAAGGAAGAAGCGTCTTCTCAATCCTGCAAGCTGGAAAGGTAGAGAAAACTATAGACCCGGTTTCCCGGGTCTTCTTTCACGTCATGGCTAGTTTCAGCCTGTGTTCATCCTGTTGCCAACTTGAACTTGGGCAGCCAATCGCCGTGGGCCTCAATCAGATCATCGCAAAGGGCGATAATCTGGTCAATGGTCAGCTCGCTTGATGTATGGGGATCCAGCAGAGCCGCATGGTAAATATGTTCTTTCTTGCCGGTTAATGCCGCTTCGATGGTCAACAGCTGCACATTGATATTGGTCATGTTGAGCGCTGCCAGCTGAGGAGGCAGCTCGCCTACATAGCAAGGGGACACACCGCTGGCATCAACTAAGCACGGCACCTCAACACAGGCTTCCTTGGGCAGATTGGGAATCAAACCGTTATTGAGCACATTGCCGCCGATTTTATAGGGCTTGTTTGTCTCCATGGCTTCGATAATGTACGAAGCATACTCCTCGGTGCGCTGGTGGGTGATATCCTTGTTGTTGACCAAATCGTCCCGCATCTTTTCCCATGCCTTGATCTGCGCGACACAGCGGCGGGGGTACTCATCCAAGGGGATATTGAACCTCTCAATGAGTTCCGGACATTGGCTCTTGATAAAGTAAGGCATGTACTCAGCATTGTGTTCGCTGGATTCGGTCACATAGTAGCCAAAGCGGTGCATGATCTCATGCCGCACCCTGTCCCAATCCGGTGGTCCCTGTTCCTTGGACCGCCGCTTGATTTCCGGATACAAGTCCTCACCATCCCGGGTGATCTCCAGGAGCCAGGCCATGTGGTTGATCCCCGCGATTTTCCACTGCACATTGTCTGCGGCCATCCCTACTCCTTCTAGCAGCTGGCGGGCACAGACCTGGACACTGTGGCACAAACCGACAGTCTTAATTGGTGTTGCCCTCAACATGGCACCGGTGAGGATCGCCATGGGATTGGTATAGTTGAGAAACCACGCATCGGGGCAAACCTCTTCCATGTCCCGGGCAAAATCCAGCAGAACCGGTATGGTACGCAAGGCCCGGAAGATGCCGCCGATACCGAGGGTATCGCCTATGGTCTGCCGCAAACCGTATTTCTTGGGCACCTCAAAATCGATAACAGTGCAGGGCTCGTAACCTCCCACCTGGATCGCGTTGACTACATAATCGGCGCCCCGCAGGGCTTCCTTTCTGTCGGTGTAGGCCTTGATCACAGCATGACCGCCGTAATTGGCGTTAATGTTATTGAGCATGTTCTCCGAGTCTTTCAGCCGCTGCAGGTCAATGTCGTAAAGCGCTAGATGAGAACCCCTCAGGGCTGGTGTCAACATCACATCTCCGAGGACATTCTTGGCAAAGACGGTACTACCCGCCCCCATAAAAGTGATCTTAGGCATAGTGGATTCCTCCCGCTCAGATATTCCTCCATTGAAGCCGGAGGTGTTTTTCAGAGTATAGTAGAAGGGTTCGACAATAGGCGCTTATTTCCTTTGCTGGCTGCCGCCAAATTCCCAAGCATCAAATTACCCCTTGTCCCTTGACTCTCACGTTACGTGATAGTTTATATTACGAGATGAAAGGCTGGTGATCTCCATGGCAATGAAGGTCAAGGAAGTAGCAGATCTGGTTGGAATTAGCGTGCGCACGCTCCACTATTACGATCAGATTGGACTCTTGGTCCCCGACCAAGTCAACGAATCCGGGTACCGGCTCTATTCAGACAAGAACTTGGAGATGCTGCAGCAGATCCTGTTTTTCCGAGAGCTGGGATTCCCGCTCAAGAAGATCAAAGAGATCATTGAAAACCCGACATTTGACCAGCAGGAAGCTTTAGTCTTGCACCGGAAAATGCTCATGGAAAAACGCCGGCGAATAGACCAGATGTTGGAGACCATTGATAAAACCATCCGACATCTCAAGGGAGAGATTGACATGACTAGAGAAGAGAAGTTCAAGGGTTTCGATTTCAGCCGCAATCCCTATGAACAAGAAGCTAGACAGCGTTGGGGAAATGAGGCTGTTGACAAAGCCAACACAAAGCTGGGAGCGCTTTCCAAGGCGGAACAAGGGGCACTGGCAGACAAAATGAATGAAATCTACCGGAGGCTTGCTGAACTCCGGCACGGCTCGCCGGAGTCCGATGAGGCCCAAGCAGCCATCAAGGCCTGGTATGACCTGCTCAACTCGAACTTCGGCAGCTATCCTCCAGAGGTCTTTAAGGCCCTTGGGCAGATGTACGTCGATGATGAGAGGTTCACTGCGAATATCGACCAGTTCGGTGAAGGGTTGGCTGCCTTCATGCGGGACGCTATGGCCTACTTTGCCGACAATTACGAATCCGCCGAGGCTGATGATGACTGTTGATGGCAGTTAGTGCTGAAAGAGGGAGCTTGATTAGCCTTCCTCAAGAGCCGAACTGTCTCTCAGGGTCAACAAACCGGCAAGCATGATTACCGGAAATACAACAGCCAGCAAAATGCCCGCCCGTAGATCGCCACCGGAGGCATCGGCTGCGAATCCCACCAAAGTTGGCCCTGAGACACACCCCAAATCTCCGGCTAAGGCCAGAAATGCGAACATTGCCGTACCACCAGTAGGCAGCGTTCTGGCAGCTATACTAAGGGTACCGGGCCAAAAAATGCCCACAGAAAACCCGCATAGGGCACAGCCTACCAGGCCCAGGACGGGGTTTCCCGATAGTCCAGCCAGCAGGTAACATGCAACGCACAATCCCGCACTGCCCATCATCATTTGCTTGAGGGGAATATGGTCACTGTATTTTCCGTGCAGGAGTCTAGCTAATCCCATGAGCAGCGCAAACCCGCAGGGACCTGCTAAATCTCCAATGGTCTTGTCAACCCGCAAGCCTGCTTCGGCAAAAGCAGAGGACCATTGGCTCATCGCCTGTTCCGCTGCTCCCGCGCTTACCATCAACAGCATGAGCAGCCAAAAGAGCTTCTGCCCTAATAGATTCCTAATGGTCAATCCCTCATTTTCCCCTACGATGGGATAAAGGGGGACTTGGGAGAAATAAAGCAGATTAAATGCCGGTATTAGTGCCCAGATACAGGCCAGGATTCGCCAGTTATCGATCCCTACCAGTGCGAAAAAGGCAGTTGAGAGCAACACCACACCGACATGACCCCAACAATAGAAGGAATGGAGCAGGCTCATGGCCGCCTCCTTCTTTTCCGTGGGACACGCTTCCACAATGGGGCTGATGATTACTTCGATTAGACCGCCGCCAATAGCATAAAAGACAACAGCAGTCAGAAGACCGGCATAGCTGTTGGGTACTAAACTGGGGAACAACGCCATACCCACTAATCCTAAGGCGGCAAAGAAATGGGCGGCAACCGCCGCAACTCTGTACCCAATGCCATCGATACAGTGGGCTGATAGCAGGTCTACACACAGTTGGACAAGGAAATTCACCGTGGTGATTAGAGTAATCTGCTCTAGGGATAACCGAAAGGATCTCTGAAAAGTCAGGAAGAGAAGCGGAGCGAAATTATTAATGGTAGCCTGGGTGATGTAGCCGATATAACTGGCATAGATGGTGTGCTCATACCTGGTCCTGATACTATCCAGCATCCCTATTCTCCCATGTAGGCAAAATCTGGACTAGAACCTTCACTGAAGACTACAATTCAACAGAACACCATCTATATCCTCCAAAGGGCTATCTCACCACAGCACGAGCCACGTGTACATTATCTTACCTATACTTCGTACTTATATCAAAAAGACAGCCCACTCCCCCTAGCCAGGATTGCAGGTGCCTAGGCTTGATGGGAGCGGGCCCTGGAACTAGTCTATGCCCGGGCGATAGCCTTGCCGAATTCCACTGCTGCTTCTTGGGCATCGAGGTCAGGATTCCACAGCTGCCTGAATCCCTCATTGAGCAGCTCAAGGCCTGCGTCCTGCAAGCTCTCATTGATAATCTTTACCGACTCTCCACTCCAACCGTAGCAGCCAAAGGCTGCCGCCTTTTTCTTCTTAAACTTCATCTGCTTGACCATATGCAAGAATCCTGCTACCGAATGGAGGATGCCGTTGTTAATGGTAGGTGAACCTATCACCACAGCTTTGGATCTAAAAACTTCGGTAATTACATCATTCACATCACTCTTGGAGAGATTGTAGGATCTGACGGTCACATCGGGATCTGCTAAGCCGATGCCTTCCACAATCCTCTCCGCCAGCATTTTGGTGCCGTTCCACATGGTATCGTAGACTACGGTGATCTGGTTCTCTTGGTAATCATTGGCCCACTGGGCATACTTTTCTACAATCTGCAGGGGGTTGTCTCTCCAGATCACCCCGTGGCTGGTGGCAATGATGTCAATGGGCAGATTCAAAGCAGTGATCTCGTCCAGCTTTTTCCTCAGTATTGCGCTAAAGGGAGTCAAAATGTTGGCGTAATACTTCATCGCTTCGGCAAAGAGCTCGCACTGATCCACCAGGTCATTGTACAGTTTTTCCGTTGCATAGTGCTGTCCAAAGGCATCGTTGCTGAATAGTATGTTGTCCTTTGTGAGATAGGCAGCCATACTGTCCGGCCAGTGAAGCATGGCCATTTCAACGAAAACAAGTTCCTTACCGTTGCCGATGTCTAGTTTGTCCCCGGTCTTGACCACCCTGAAATTCCAGTCTTTATGGTACTGGCCCTGCAAGGACTTAACTGCATTGGCGGTACAGTAAATAGGTGTATCGGGGATGTGTTCCATCAGAATAGGGAGTGCACCGCTATGGTCTACCTCTCCGTGGTTGATCACAATATAGTCAATGTCCCTCAGATCAATTTCTCCCGCCAGGTTCTCCACGAACTCTTCAGCAAAGGGGAGCCATACTGTATCAATCAGGACTGTTTTTTCTTCCTGGATTAGGTAGGCATTGTAGGTGGAACCTTTATGGGTCGAATACTCGTATCCGTGGAAATCCCGCAGCTCCCAGTCAACCTTACCTACCCAGTATACGTTATTCTTTATGTGCTTTTTCATGTGTTCTTGTCCTCCTTGGTGGTATCCTTGCAGCGACTGGACCAAGAGTCCCTAGGGTCTATCATGTACTGCTCGGCTCGGGGAAATTCTCCCCAGCTCGCAGCTGACCATTTGGCCCACCGCTAGTGGTTGCACCTTTCCGAAAGACCGGTTCTACCTACCACAGGCACGCAGTGCTTGTCCATGCGACTGCAGTTACCTGAACCCTAAGATATTCACTACCCCACTTCTCGTCTTTCCAAACAACACCATCTCCAGTCGTTCTGTTGGGGTGTTGAATCTAAGAAAGCAGGGTTTCCCCTGCTTCGATGTTGACTATTACCAGCTGAGGGTTAATTGGATGGAGGTGTTACGACACGGTCGTAACGATAGGTTGGTCGCGGATACCCGGGACTGAGACACTTTAGGGCGATGACCTCTGATCTAATATTACTTCCGCAGACATTGGCAATTTCTTCAAATGCGATCTTCTCCAACTCTTGAGGTGCCATCTGAACCCGGGCATTGAGAGTCATTCTTGCTTCATTTCCAACCCCTGCGCTTCTTCGTATGGTGGGAGGTTCATCGGTACTTATCAAGTTTCCAATGACAAAATTGCTGCCGACTTCGACAATCAGCTTGACATGGCCGATGGCGGAATCGGCCTCATCAAATCGGCGACTGAGCCTGGTCAGCAAATCCTTCGCGAATTTGTCCCAATCGATAGAGTCACCCTTAAGCTCCAAAGTCGTGTTGAGCCACCCCAAGACTGCTTCTCCTTCAGCATAAATGTCATAGTCTACTTCTACTATATTCTTTCCGGCATCAGTACGACTGACAACTTCACTGAGCCATTGATCCAGACCTTCTCCAGTCTTAGAGCTGACGACAAGTACTTCAGAACCAGGCCACTCCTGTTCTGCACGCCGCTGGAGATTCTGTATCTCCTCTTCAGTGAGCAGATCGGCCTTGCTGATGGCGATAATATCTGCCTCTTCAATCTGCTTTTCGATTATATACACTGCGCTGGGATGCAGTCCGGAGTCTCTTCCGTCGAGAATATCAGACAGACGCTGCGGATCAACCAGTACCGTCAGCGGGGCAACGACAAAATCCTTGCCGAAATGGTCCTTTAGAGGCTGCAGAACCGTAGCAGAAAGGTCCGTACAGCTTCCTACTGGTTCGGCGATTATAACCTCGGCTTGGTGATTCTTTATTAGGTCGAAAATTGCCTCGGTAAAGCCTGCGAAATTGCAGCAAACACAGGCTCCGCTCACTTCTCTAAAGATTTCTACTGCGTGTTCAAGCAGCGTTGTGTCAACTAATTCCGGGGCTTGATCGTTCGTAATCAGACCAATCCGCTTTCCTTCCCGGGCAAGTCTAGTGGCTGTCTCAAAAAGAAGTGATGTTTTCCCAGCGCCCAAGAATCCGCCAACTAAGATAATGCTTGTTTGCATCTTATCCCTTCCTTTCAGAGTCAGTTTTGGCTAGCCTCAGTACTTGGAGCTGCACTCTCCAACCCCCTAAGGGACGCGCCCGTTAACTGCGCTGCGAAATACGTTGGCGGCTTCTTAGCGGTCATCCTATTATCTATCACCATCGCCAGACTCACCGCCGGATCTAAGTCGGCACGGAGAGGTGTCTGATGGCGAAAACAGGCAGTGCATCACCGCCAATGCCGCCAGATCGGTGATGCAACAGATTGGCCGATTGCGTTGATTATAGCCAATTATACCCTCTCACGCTGACCAAAACAAAGGGACATAATTGCTATCTGATAGGTCAATCTTGACCAGACAAGCCATCTTCTGAACACTCTAATTCAGTCTTTTATATCCCAGCCCTTGACAGTAACGCAACGAACTCCACATGAAGTTTTAGACTAATTTATAATATCGCGAAAATTATATGCGAGCAAGTTCTTCTGCTATTTCATTCACTGTCTTACCGTTTGTGTTTATCTTTATCGTATTCAACTGATGATAAAGTGGAATTCGAGCAAGACTCCTGTCTATGACATCAGGCTTTCTTTTACCTGCTGCAATATCTTTGCTAAGGCGTTCACGCAGTTCTTTTTCATCACAGATTAAAGAAATCGTCTTAATTTCGCAATTCGTCTTATCAAGGTTGTTTATGATCCTATCAATAATTGACTGTTCGTGCATTACCCAGCAAAAGATGATGTTATCATATGCGGAGCAATGGATGAATTGATTCAGCAGAAAGCAGATATTTTCCATAACCATATTTTTGGTTTCTTCGGTTACCTGAAACGGGCTTGCGTCCCAGCACCAGTCGCCGTCAAGAAAGACACTATTATCAAGTTTGAGTTTGAGCTCTTGACATACCGCCGTTTTTCCGATACCCATTGTGCCGCCGATCAAATACAATTTTTTCATTTATTAACATCTCCATAATTTATCTTCCAAGTAAGCGGTAAAATTCTTTTCTTGATGGCCCTGTCTTACTACTAGCAATATCTATATAATTATCTACAAGTAACCATTTAGGAACTGAAGCCACCGTTCTTGCTAAGGCTGATATTTGAGATGTTAGGCCATTTAACTGGTCCATGGAATTTGAACTTACTCGACTATAAATACCAACACGGGTGAAAGTTCATCTTTTCTCGATACGTTCGTTCCCCAAGCTCTTGATAATGTAATCTTATAGGCTATATAGTCACTTTAGGACACCAAGTTAAAATCCAATAAATACTGTAACCCTTATACCATCAAGCCCTTAGCTATATTTCATTTATCAACCTTAGAC
>JAAZHE010000010.1 GCA_012510855.1 Bacillota bacterium
CAGTGTATCTTTCCCAGCCCCATGTGTCACAGCGTCTGTGCTCCAACTACTGACCCTTCACAGAGCGCCTTATACATGTCTCAATTCTCGAATTCCTTATGGAGTCATCTCGAATAGTGGGCTCGAGAGAGAGTTGTCATTGAGAGAAATACAAGGTGCGATCGTTAACACCACACACCAGCCGCAGATGTGTAGGGAATTTCTGGGAAGATGCTGCCCTGGAAATAGAGCGTTTTATCAAGTTCTACAATAAGCCTGTTGTAGATGATGAACCCGCCCGTGACGGAACACCGGATTTTGGCGGGATAGTCGGAGGCACAAAGCCGGAGCAGCATATGATGCACATCCGTAATGTGAGACAAGTAGGCGGTCATCACATATACCATCACGATATGTTCCAAATGGGATATGGTCATCCCACAGTTCCGCCCACCGGGATACCTGACCCAGAGTTCAGTCCTATTCATAGGAAAGTGTTTGAGTATCTGAAGATTGCGGCTAAGTACTGGGAGAATTTCTAAGGCCTGGACCTGGACTTGCGCAACAACGTTGGAGGAGAAACCATGACTCATACGAAGATAGGATTCATTGGGCTGGGTATCATGGGAAAACCTATGGCCAAGAACTTGGTTAAGGCGGGTTACGATTTGGTAGTATACGATCTTAACCCTCAGCCGGTGGCAGAATTGGTGGCGATGGGAGCATCTGAAGGCAGTTCGCCAAAGGATGTGGCAGCTCGAACCGACACCGTCATCCTCATGCTGCCAAATTCACCCGATGTAGAGGCGGTTATGTTGGGTGAAAACGGGGTTCTAGAAGGGGCTAGGAGCAATCTGCTTGTCATCGACATGAGTTCGATTGCACCGATTGTGTCCCAGAAGATGGCCAAGGTGGCGGCAGAAAAGGGCGTAAGGTTTATGGATGCACCGGTAAGCGGCGGTGAGCCCGCAGCCATAGAGGGAAAACTATCCATTATGGTTGGTGCCGATAAGAAGGATTTCGAGGAGGCACTGCCTATCCTGGAGAAGATGGGTAATAACATCGTCCTGATAGGCAAGGTTGGTAGCGGCAATACAGCCAAACTAGCCAACCAAATCATGGTAGCTGGTAACATTGCCGCGATGGCAGAGGCATTTGTGCTTGCAACCAAAGCTGGCGTAGACCCTTGGCGGCTCTATAAAGCTGTAAGAGGCGGGCTTGCCGGTAGTAATGTCTTGGATGCTAAAGCGCCGCTTGTTATGGAAGGCAACTTTCAGCCTGGTTTTCGGATCGCGTTACACATTAAGGATTTGACCAACGTGCTTAACACTGCTCAGGCCATGGGAGTGGAAACACCAGTGACTGATCTCGCGTTGAAGATGATGCGCCATCTCGATGCCAATGGCCAAGGAGGGTTAGATCACGGAGGATTAATAAGGTATTACGAAGAGCAAGCAGGGGTTGAGGTCCGAGGGCAGAAGGAATGAGTCACAGCTGAAAAAGGAGTCAACAGAGCTTCAGGATGCATGAGGTCATCCTGGGGCTCTGTTTGTTTTCAGTATGTCTGCTTAGTTATTCGATTGAAAGAAACCCCACGACGTGATCGGGGGAGCAGTTGAGACCTGGATCGTCTTGTGGCAACTTTTCACCTGCGGAAGTTCTATGGTGACCATGAAGTGATGGCAGCAATGTCGAATTAGGAGGCATGACAAATCAAAGGGGTATCTTGCCATTTGTCGAATGAACCATTGGGTACATTTTTATTAACATACTAAATTGGAGGGGATTTTGGTCAAATGGCGATACCTATAGCGGTGCAGCTATACTCGATCCGGCATGATTTGGAGAGGGATTTGCGGGGGACTTTGCAGGCCGTGGCAGAGATGGGATATGAAGGAGGCGAGTTTTTTGGGTTTCCCAATCACCCGGCAGGGGAACTGCGGGGTCTACTAGATGAATGTGGTCTTGCTTGCGCTGGCTGGCACATACCCTTTGACTTAGTACAAGATGATAAGCTGGACGAAACTATCGCTTTCCATAAGGAGCTGGGAAACAAATACCTCATTGTACCGGGTATTCCCGAGGAGCTGCGGCAATCGAGGGCTGATTGGCTGAAGCTAGCGGAGTTCTTCAACAATCTCAGCGACAAGCTGGCCGAGCATGGGATGGTGACAGGATACCACAATCATCATGTTGAGTTTGAGGAGCTTGACGGAGAACGTCCATGGGATACGTTTTTCCAGAATACGAAAGAGTCTGTGGTTATGCAGCTTGATATAGGCAATGCCATGATGGGCGGGGCAGAGGCTGTTCCGATCTTGGAAAAATACCCGGGCAGGGCAACGACTATTCATCTGAAACCGTATTCTTGGACAGCAGGTAAAGATGATCCCCATGCTGGGTTCCGGCCCATCATTGGCGAAGACGAGGTGCAGTGGCACGAAGTCTTCAAGCTATGCGAGGCTGGCGGTACAGAATGGTACATTGTGGAATACGAAAGCGATGCCTATCCACCTTTGGAGGCTGTAGCAAAGTGTCTTGACGCCTTGAAGAGGCTGATGGGTTAAACTGAGAGCTATTGGGTTGTAGTCTGTGGTAATCGATTTGCAATAAACCGAGTGTGCCAGGTGAATGCTAACCTCGAGAGGGGCATTCCCTGGCACACTGTTAGAGGGTTCGACTCTGCTGTTATTCTGTCTGTCAGCCTAGCACCCGCTGCCAATACTTCTGCTCATTCTTCGCCTTTTCTTTAGCAATGTCTAAGAGGGTTTGGGCCAACTCTCTCTGGTCAGGTTTGCATCCCTCGGTCTTCTTAGCCCAATCTTGGCGCATAGCTGACGCACCCTTGAAGGCACCGGCAATGGCACCACCCATAGTTGCTATAGTATCGGTATCACGTCCAAAATTGGCCGCTTGTGGAATTAGGATGTTGGGATCTCCAGTTGACAGATAGAAGAGAGCGATTGTTGTTGGTACAGTTTCCCGGGAGTCACAGGTGATGCTCTGTCTGAAGTTGCGGTGATACTCTTCACGGAAGGCAGAGCCTTGGCAGCAGAACCAATCCCTCAAGATCGCTGTTCATGTGTGTTTCTGACAGGTTTCCCCTGGAAACTGCGTGTATCCGAGCTCACCTCTGCCTGCAGGACATGGATAGCAGCACGGTGAATTGAGAATTAGAAAGATTTTCTGTGAGAGATAAAACATCATCATAGGAGGATTAGTATGTATTTTGGCGTGGACTACTATCCTGAGCATTGGCCGGAGGAACGGTGGGAAGTCGACGCTCAGCTGATGCAGGCCGCGAATTTCAATGTGGTGCGGGTGGCAGAGTTTGCATGGGCGAAGCTTGAACCATCCCAAGGACGATTTGATTTTGACTGGCTAGATCGGGCAATAGAAGTATTGAACAAGTATGGGCTAAAGGTAATCATCGGCACACCCACTGCGACTCCCCCCAAGTGGCTCATAGATAAGCATCCCGATATACTTCCCAGGGATGCCGATGGACATGTACGGGGCTTTGGTTCCCGCTGCCATTACTGTGCCACCAATGAGGCCTATCAGTGGCATACTGATATCATTGTAGGTGAACTGGCTAGACATTACGGTCAACATCCCGGCGTCATCGGTTGGCAGACAGACAATGAATTCGGCTGCCACTCCACCGTTCGCTGCTATTGTGATTCATGTCAGAGAGCCTTTCGCCGCTGGCTGCAGCGCAAGTACGGCACGTTGGATGCCCTGAATAAGACCTGGGGGACGATCTTCTGGAGCCAGACGTACACTGACTGGGATCAGGTTATCATTCCGAGAAAGACCGTTGCTGAGCACAACCCCGGTCTTCTCCTGGACTACTATCGCTTTGCATCGGATATGAAGGTACAGTATCAAAAGCGGCAAATTGAGATTCTGCGCCGCCATACAACCAACCAATTCATTACCCACAACCTGATGGGGCTCTTCCCCGAAATTGATTACTACAAACTTGGTGCAGATTTGGATTTTGTCTCCTGGGACAATTATCCTAGGCTGCTGGGGTCACCGGAGAGAGCTCGGCTCGCAATGACCCATGATCTCATGCGGGGCATAAAGAAGGAGCACTTCTGGGTCATGGAAGAGCAGAGCGGACCTAGCGGCTGGGGCATTGTTCAATCGACGCCGCGGCCGGGCGAAATCCGCCTTTGGACGTATCAGGCTGTTTCCCGAGGAGCGGACGGCATCGTATATTTCCGCTGGCGTACCTGTCGGTTTGGTACGGAGCAGTATTGGCATGGTGTAATTAATCACGATGGTTTGCCGAGACGGCGCTATGAAGAAGTGCAGCGGACTGGCTCTGAACTCACGAAGCTTGCTCCCTTGCTTGAAGGTACAGTAGTCAAGAATGAAGTTGCCATTCTCTATTCCTATGATCAGCTTTGGGCCTTGGATATTCAGCCCAACAACCCTCGACTAAACTATGCTGAAGTCATCAAAGAATACTATAGATGCTTCCATGAGTGCAACATTGGAGTAGATTTCATTAACCACGATGATGATTTTTCCCAATATAAAGTACTGGTAGCACCTCTACTGTATATGGTCTATCCGGACCTAGCGGCTCGACTGGCTGGGTTTGTCCAAAGGGGAGGCGTATTGCTCACTACCTTCAGGTCAGGAGTCAAGGATTGGGATAATGTAGTCACAGATAAACCGCTGCCGGGAGAGTTAGCTGACCTGCTGGGAATTGAAATAGGGGACTATGATTCGTTCTATGGTGACCGTGTTGGTATCAGGTTGGAATTAGATGGTGAAGTGAGCGAGGGAAGTGCCGATACTTGGTGTGATATAATTACTTCCCGTGGGGCCAAGAGCCTGGGTACGTATACATCCGAGTACTATACCTCGGAAGCAGCAGTTACGGAGAATATCGTGGGGGAAGGCAGAGCGATATACGTAGGAACCCGTCTTGATGCTAACCTCACCGCCAGAGTGGTCGATTACGCCCTTGCCAAAGCAGGAGTAACTAAGGGCCTACTTGCCCACAGCGGGATAGAGGTAGCTATTCGGGAGAAGGATGCGATGCGGTTAGTCTTCTTGCTCAACCATACAGACCAAAGGAAGACTGCGGCTTTGCCCGGTAGATATATCAGCTTGTTGTCAGATACGGTCGTATCTGGGGAAGTTGAGCTGGAACCCTATGGTGTAGAAGTGCTTAGGGAAGATTGAACTGCTCTGACTTGAAGGATGGCGCAGGCATGGCCTGAAGCCACCCTTCAAGTGTAGAGGGTCGCTTGCTCAATGCAAACCAACTACCAGACGGGGTCTGGCCAACAATGGTTAGTCCCTTCACCTAAAGACCATCATCCCCCCGACATAGGTGACTCCGGCTTTCTTTTATTCACTAGAGCAATGCCGACGGAGACCATGGCCAAGGCTAGACCTGAGTTTATGCCAATACTCTCGTCCAAAAAGATGGCAGACAGGAGTGTACCCCAGATGGGGATCAAGAAGCGATATACCGCGACCTCTCCAGCCTTATTGTACTTCAGAATGGAATACCAGATGGAAAAGGCTGTGGCCGAGGCGAAGGCTAGGTAAACAAGCAGCAACCCTGAACGCCAGTCAAATACTACCGCCTCAAGCCCGGAGGTAATACCGCCGGTCAGAATGAGTAGTACTGAGCCGAAGAACATCTGGTAGGCCGTTATCAGAACAGGGTGCACCGAGGCGGCAAGCTCTTTGGCCAATATCGTTCCTAACGCCCTACAAAGGATGAAATTAGAAGGAATCCCTCGCCTAAGAAGCTGATGGACAAATCCAAAGCCCCCTTGGATACATTGGCGACCATCACGCCGACAAACCCCACCAGCAGGCCAAACACCTTTTGCGAGGTCAAGGTGTCATTCTTATAATACATATGGGAGAGTACCACTACAAATAGACTTCCGGTAGCGCCGATAATCGAACTCTTAATACCAGTACTGTAAGCTAGCCCATTGTAGAAGAAGAAGTACTGCAAGGCTGTCTGCAGAAGCCCCAGGAGAAAGGTCCAGGGTAAAAGGCTCTTGGGTACCCGGAGGTTCAGCCGGAACACTGTAGTGGCGACAAGGATGAGGAGTAACGCGGCCAGGAAAAAGCGATATCCAGCAAAGAGCACTTTGGCGCCCCAATCATCTGGCGGAAGGTTGATCAGCTCATAGCTGATCTTGAGAAAGGGGAAAGCACTTCCCCACAGTAGACAGGCAAAAGCGGATAAAGCCAAGACTACAGGCTTTTGCTGCAGTCGTTCCTGCATACGGTTTTCCATTACAGCTCCAATCCTTTCACTTGATTCCATCCACTCCATCTTTTGACATTGACTGGCAGAAACCTTTCGGTGAAAGTGAATTCCGCAGGGTATAGTATTGGTATAGTGAATGGGGAAATTGCGCAACCTGTTGGGAGGTAAACAACATCTCAAAGAGGCCTGGTTGATGGACATATCTGGATTGATGCTTAGTCTGACAGAAACTGGACAGTGCAAATATATGGCGAGCAGCAGAGCAGATGAGTAACGATATTAGAGAGATGAAAGCCAGGGGTACTTACCCCTGGCTGCTGACTGTTTCTAACCAAGCCTTGGCGATGAGGCCATGACCTGCTAAGGTGGGGTGAACGCCATCGGCCGCCCAGAAAGCTGGTTCGGCTCTGGTGCAGGCAGCTGCGAACAGGCCGTCAAGTGGCACTAGGATGGCCGAATATTCGGCGGCCAAGCGGCGAACCACTTCGATGCGGGGATTCAAATCTGGCCGCCATGCTCGCCGGTCTGGCGGATAATCCAGGACAAAGGGCTCGCAGAGTATCAAACGGGCCTGGGTGTGGTCAACCACCTGGTCCAAGAGTTGGCGATAAGTTTTCTCAAACTCTTCAATTGGCGAAATGGTATTGCTGTCAAAACGCCGCCAGGTATCGTTGATGCCGATTAGAATGCTGACCCAATCGGGCTTTAGTTGAACACAGTCATCATCCCAGCGGCTGGCTAAATCATACACCCGGTCGCCGCTAACCCCTCTATTTAGGATATTGAGTCTCAAGTGGGGAAAATGGCTCCAAAGATAAGCGGCGACGAGGGCGGGATATCCACTACCGAGGGAATAGCTATCACTTCGGTCCCGGTCACAGTCAGTTACGCTATCTCCTTGAAAAAGTATGGTATCTCCTTCCGTAAAAGGCATCCTCAACATAGTCCTTACAGCCCCCTGTACTCGGTTGTCACTCAATCAAGTTAGCTGCTTGTCAAGCAGCTCGGCAGCGGAAAGCTCGCCTATTAGACTATACACCCATTATTTCCCATTATATCACAGTACTTTCAGAATCCAGAAGATCTCTTTCTAGGCATCTAGAAGATTTCAAAACCTAGCTCCGGCGTGGAACATAGACATACAGCCACCCGTTGAGGGATTCTAGGCTCAAATATGTGAGTGTTGAAGTGACTCCTGGTTGGATAACTGGAAAAAACAATTGGGAAGGAAACTCTCATGCAGGATAAGCTGGTGTAGGATATAAGTAAAGTGGGGAGCTTTCTGCCATTTCCAACTCAGAATTAGTCTTTCCATAGTCCCTCTGCTAAAACAACTAGCATAGGCAAGGATAATCAGTGTTGAGCAAACGTAATAAGGTATTCTTGTTATCTTGCGTATTGTTAGACCAACAGGTGCCTTGTCAATTTGTGTGTGGTGGTAGAGGTTGGGTAGGTGATCATACTCTGTTTGACTCACCCCGATGTTTGCCATGGCAGAGAAGAGCTAATGCAGGAATAATATATGAAATAGAGAAGAAAGGCATAACAGGTGTGGGTAGCAAGAGACTGATCGCCAAAGGGGGCTGCCCGGCACAGGTAGCGGCCAGTTTTCCACTGGTTAAGCTACCGTGGAGACTGGACTATGATGATGAGCATTGAGGGAGGCAAGTGACATGAGTTTTCCCCGCACAACCGTTGGAGGTCTTTCTGTTTCTAGAATGATAATCGGAACCAACTGGTTCCTTGGCTGGAGCCACCAGAGTCCTGCTAAAGACAAGTTGATCAAATCTAGAATGGACCGCCGAGCAATCGCAGACGTCTTAGAAGTCTTTTTCCGAGCAGGCGTAGACACCATTATGGGTCCGTTGGCACAGAACCCCGCAATCTTTGATGCGATTAAAGATGCAGAAGATAGAACTGGTGTAAAGTGCATCAAAGTAGATACGCCCATGATAAATGTTCAAGATACCAATGAAGCTAGAGATGAGACAAAGGCTCTTCTGGACAAGGTGGCAGCTAGTGGAGCGGAAATATGTATGCCTCACCATACCTCTGTTGAGCAGTTGCTGGACCGGAGTATTCGGCAGATACGGAGACTGGAAGAGTACACCAGCATGATCCGGGAACGGGGTATGATTCCGGGTTTATCTGCCCACATGCCCGAGGTCTTGACTTATGCGGACCTAAATAATTACGATGTGGAAACATATATTCAGATTTACAACTGCATGGGATTCCTTATGCAGCTAGAGGTGGAATGGATAGCGAAACTGATCAATGAAGCCAAGAAACCGGTGATGACAATAAAGCCCATGGCTGCGGGTAGGGTGACGCCATTTGTGGGATTGACCTTCGTGTGGAACACCATCAGGGAACAGGATATGGTCACGGTAGGCACCATGACACCCGACGAAGCGGCTGAGGTCGTTGAACTATCCCTGGCCATTCTCGAAAGGCGGCAGCCCAATATTGGAGTGAGGAGTTCGCCCGGTAAATACACTGTGCCTCGATGACTGGGAGGTAGATAGATTGACAGAAAGGGTATGGGCCTCACGCACCTTGGCGGCAGATGAACTGAGGGAAATGGAGCCCTCCGCTGGCTGCTTTGTATGCGACCGCGATAATTCCCAGGGGCTTGGGATACGATTTTATACCGACGGCCAAGCAGCTTACGGTGAGTATACTCCGCCGCAAGTGTATCAGGGGTATGATGGTGTAGTTCATGGTGGTATTCTGGCCACCTTACTAGATGAAGTGATGGCCAAGGGACTTGCAGTCCACGGGATAGACGGGGTAACCGGCAAATTGGAGATTCGCTTTCGCAAACCGGTTCCTACAGGCGTTAAGCTCTTGTTGAAAGGTTGGGTCAAATCCCAGCGCAGAGCAAGTTTCGTGGTTGCTGGTGAGATTCGCGGTGAAAACGGAGAGACTATGGTGGAGGCTGAGGGAATTTTCTTTGGCAAGGCGAGTGAGAGGTAACTGACCGGCGGCGCTAGAAATCTGTCACCACTTACCGTGCTGAATGAGCATATACACACCTAGTGCAATAAGGAAACACCCGGTCATCCCCTTGACTATGTAAATCCTGCCTCCGAAGTACCTGGCGACCCTGCGGGGGTTCATAAGCCATATGCTGAGAATGAGGACAGCAACGAGGGGCAATATGTACATGAGGTTATACAGGACTAGATACATGGTAGCCCGGTATCTATAGTGGGGATTACCTAGCATGAAGGCGATAGTCGGTAAGTAAACCTGCCCAGTACAAGGAAACTCAAACAGGGCGACAACTATGCCTGTGGCAAAGGCTAGAAATGGATAAAGGATGAAAAGATTGCCTTCATTCCACCTTCTAATGATGCCCTTGCTGAGATTGCGCAGGGGCTTAGGCATTCCAAGCACGGGATGGGCAGTATGGAGCTTTCCTTTACTTCTCCAGGAATCCATCAGACTGCCTATTCCCACCACCAAGGCGACAATGCCTCCAATTAGGTAGGCGGTTCTAGCAACCGATGCGAGGCTGGCCGTAGAGGAAAGGGATATCACTCCGAGCCCTATTGAGAGGTTGGTAATGAACGCGGCCAAGCAAAAAGTAAAACCGGTAATGAAGACCCGCAGCTGTCCTTTGGTGAGGGATAGTGTCACAACGAGAAACATCAGCATGCTGAAGGCACAAGGGTTAACACCGTCTAGGGCTCCTGCTAATATGATCGGCACCCAGGCTAGTGATTCTGCTTGACTGATGATGGCCAGTCTATTCATTTGCTCCATGGGTTCAGACGCCACGGCCTGTCTACCGGAAACTAAAGCGCTGATGATTTCCGACTCTAGATAGGCCGTTATGTTTGCTTCGCCAATCAAAGGCTTACCGAAAAACACTGCAGGTACGGCCAGGGTCATGCTCTCTGCCACTTCAAACTGGGAATTCATTGCCTGCCGAAAAGACTCTCCATCCGGCGTCGACATATCGTACTTGGTGATGTAAATCTGACCGGCGTATTCTCGGCTCAGGGCATGGAGAAACTCCTCCACCCGTTGACAGCGGGGACATTGGGGTGAGAAAAAGTAGATTAACTCCATGGCTCCATTGGGGTCTTGATCCATTGCATAGCACGTTGCAGCCCCAAGGGCGGCGAATATGGTGAAGAAGGAGATGACTATCAAGAATAGAGCTGGACCTAGCCTAAGACAGGCTTGTTGCTCCTCACTCGCCGTCGGTCCCAGTATGGTCAATGTTGCTCTAGATAGAACCTTGTAGATTGTCTTTACCCCCTTCTGTGTTCTGGAAGTGCAGCTGCTGATGTCAAGGGAAGCTTCCAAAAACTAGGATTCCTAGCTGCCTATGCTAGACCAAAGGAGATCATCCCTATCTCATGGTTTTGTGCCATGGGTCTATGGCACTAGTGACAGCAGCTATACCCAATTACGGGTATGTTAGCATCATCATTAACATCAGACTGGGCGGCCTGCCACATAGCTTCGATAGCCTGACCGGCTGTTCCCGTGTCCCAACCTGTGATCTCCAAGTGATTGCGTAGGGTGTATGCAAGCTCCAGGGGTTCCATCCCTTTGGCAGTCTCTGCCTCGATCAAGTTATCGAGCGCACTGGTATCATCGGTAGTTCTGTACGCCTGGATAATCATTTTCACTGTCATGAGCAACAGAGCATCTTCAGCGCCATCCATATGCTCTGTGATTTTCAGGATCTGTGCTGTTGGAATTTCGAGCCTGTCGTTTTCTCCCTTGAGATAGTATGTATATTCCGCCATAGCCACTATATTGGCCCGGAGTTCACTGGCTGTTCCTAAGGCCTCTAGACCCGACTCCAGCTTAGCCAGGGATGCGTCATTAGTACTTGCCGACACTGTGGTAGTCAGCAGGGTAACAGTTAGGAATGTGATTAACCACGGTAGCCGCAGGAAACTCATGATTTGCCCTCCTATACCGGTTTGATACCTATACGCTTCAACAACTAGCTGACGTGCTCATCTGCACTATCTTGATACAGAATACAAGCGACGGACCGGTTCCCCACTGGTATCAATTGAGGACGTACATCGCGGCAGACTGGCAGACGCCGATGACATCTGGGGTAAAACTTGCAACCAGTAAGATTATACTCTTCTACTTCAATTCCGGAAAGTTCAATTCTACTGGTCCACTTCCCTCCAATGCCGGGGATCGAAGCCAGAAGCATTTCCGTATAGGGATGGCGCGGATCGGTTAGTACATCGGCAACAGCACCACTCTCTACTATCTGGCCCCTGTACATAATGGCGATTTCGTCGCTTATATAGTAGGCAGTGGAAAGATCATGTGTAACGTAGATGAAGCTGATACCGAAGCTTTCCTTGAATTCCTCAAACAAGTTGATGATATTCATCCTGAGGGAAGCGTCAACCATGCTGACCGGTTCATCAGCTATAATCAGACGGGGCCGCGGTAGAAGCGCCCTGGCTATAGATATTCTTTGCAGCTCGCCTCCGGAAAAGGCCGTAGAGTATCTACCCCGGATGCGCGTCCAGTCCAAACCCACCTCTTTCAAAGTCTGGGCGATATAATCATCGGCCTCAGAGCGTGTTTTTGCTATGCCGAGGTTAACGGCAGTCTCATACAATGCGTCACTTACGGGCCTAAGGGTATTGAATGAGTCATGGGGACTTTGAAAGATCGGCTGCACTGTCCGCTTGAAGTCCCGCAGCTCTTCCTCGGTCTTCTTGGCCCAAACATCATTGCCATTTAAGAGAATCTGACCTCTAGTCGGTTCCAGCAGGCGCAGGATCATCCTTGCCAGTGTGCTCTTGCCGCTGCCTGACTCTCCTACAATACTTACGATCAGAGGAGACTTGCTTCCCATACGCAGGGATACGCCATCAACGGCCACGATGGTTGTGCCAAAAAAGGCGGTTCCAACTCGGAATTCACGGGAAACGTTTCTGACTTCCAAAAGGTTGTGCTGTCCTGACATGTAGAGCCCCCCTCATAGTTCCATTAATCATAGGCCAGGTAACAAGCAGCATAATGTCCTGGTATGACTTCACGCAGCTCTGGAGTTTCTTGTTTACACTGCTCCATCGCATACGGACAGCGAGGATGAAAGCGGCATCCTGAAGGGGGATTGGATAGGTTAGGTGGAGAACCTCCAATTCCACTTCGTTTCTTCTCATCCCCTATACGGGGC
>JAAZHE010000058.1 GCA_012510855.1 Bacillota bacterium
GAATCGCTTCATTCGCCGAGAAAACGTCACAGACTGCGCGCTCGAGGAATACAGGAACCTCTATGGCGTAGCCGTTCGTAAGGCAGATATCTTTTACTACGTCTACGGTGCCTTGCATTCATCTGATTATCGGGAGGAATACCAGAACGATCTAAAGAGAATGCTTCCCCGCATTCCTTTCGTAGCTACTGCAGAGGAGTTCTGGGTCTTTGCCGAGGCAGGGCGGCAGCTGGCTCATCTTCATCTAAACTATGAAACAGTCCAACCCTGGCCACTGGAGGAAGAAATCGATGGTGAACCAGACGATTTTGCAACGTACAGAATCACTCGGATGGGTTTTGGAAGGATGCAAGATAGACAAGAAGACAGAACGGTAATTGTCTATAACGAACACATTGTACTCCGAGGCATTCCCTTGGAAGCTTACGGCTATATAGTCAATGGCAAATCACCCATCGAGTGGATTATGGAAAGATATGGGGTTTCCGAACATCGGCGGAGTGGCATTGTCAATGATCCAAATAAATGGCTTGAGGAACAAGGAGAGCCGCGTTATGTTATAGACCTCATTAAACGGATCGTTAGAGTTAGCGTGGAGACAGTGGAGATTATGGACAGTTTGCCGAAGCTGAGCCTGGTCCTCTCATAAGCCCGTGGATATCCTAATTTCCAACCAGGTGTGCCGTGAACAGGCAACTGAGTTTTGATTATCCGATGGTATCTCATCCGATGCTGGCACTGCCCAACGTCAATTGCAGCAGCCGCGGAAGTGGCGAATAAGTATATCCAAAGGTAGCTTGGGTCCTCATGTTATTCGGGGAGCAGAACCTCCTGCCATCTAGGCAGGAGGTTCTTACTGCCCGGCGAAGAATGAACATAGTAGAAAGATGTTGAAAAACAGCATTAATCAGATGTGGTACAAAATCTGGTCAGAAGGGAGAGGTGGCGCTAGTAGGCTGCAAATTGCGGCATGTAGCGCCAAATCTATGCAAACTTCTGCAAAGCAGTCCGCAGATGCTTCCCAGCCCTTGGTCCTTCTGCAGGATGTCTATCGAATCTACCAAACCGGAGGTACGGAGGTCTACGCCTTGAATGGAGTGACTATGTCTGTACCCCAGGGGCAGTTGGTGGTGATCAAGGGCCGGTCGGGCTCCGGCAAGACCACTGCCCTCAATATGATGGGAGGCTTAGATCGACCTACCCGGGGCCAGGTGTTCTTTAAGGGGACGGAGATCAGCACCTTTGGAGAGAAGACGCTGACCCGCTGGCGCCGTGAAGAGGTAGGTTTTGTTTTTCAATCTTTCGGCCTTCTGCCTTATCTCACTGCCGAGGAGAATGTGGAGCTGCCCCTCAGGATTGCCGGTTACCCCCACAGCAAGCGGCGAGCGAGGGCACAGGAGTGCCTGGAGCTGGTGGGGTTAAAGCAACGGGCTCGGCATCGAATATTGGAGATGAGCGGCGGTGAACAGCAGCGGGTGGGGATTGCCAGGGCGCTCACTATGAATCCCAGTCTGATTTTAGCCGATGAACCCACCGGTGAACTGGATTTTGCCACCAGCATGAAGGTGATGGAGCTTTTTCGAACTTTAGTTGATGAGCACGGAGTTACCGTCTGCCTGGTCAGCCATGATCCAGCCGTAGAAGAGTTCGGCGACAAGGTCTATGAACTGGCTGATGGCCGGGTGGTGAAGGAGGAAGAACGATGTTGGGCCTAAAGCGTCAGCTCGTTGTACTATCCGCTTTAATACTGCTGACCATGGGAGCCGGCTGCAGCCTGCTTCCCGCTGAAGAAGTAGACGCACCGCCACCGCTTCTTGCGCCGCCGGAGGCCAGAACCATCACATACAAAGTGGAGCGGGGATACATCGCGGATGAGCTTCGCACCCTGGGTCGGGTTGCAGCAGTACGGGAAGCGACACTGTACTTCCGCCGCAGCGGCCGCATTCGGCAGCTGTTGGTAGAGCCCGGTGATGTGATCGAAAAAGGCCAGGTGCTGGCCAGGCTTGAGACAGGGGATCTCGAGCACCGCCTGAAGTTGGCCCAGGTGGATCTGGAGCTTGCGGACATGGAATACCAAAGGGTAAAAAGCCTCTTGGGATTAGAGGTCAGTCCCTATGAAATGAAGATGAAGGAACTGGCAAGGCAAAAGGCTGTGTTGGAGGTGGAGCGGCTGGAGGAAGAGCTGGAAGCCTCCACAATCCGGGCACCCTTTGACGGAAGGGTAGTCACCGTCTATAACCGGGAGCGGGATGCTGTAGACGCCTACCGGACCGTGGTGAAGGTAGCTGACCCGGTGGAGCTGGAGATCCAGGTCAGCCTACCCTATTCGGCGGATGTCAACAAACTGGTCCGGGGTCAGAAGGTCCTGATCAATATCTCCGGTGAAACCTGGGTTGATGGGTATATCCACCAGATCGCTACCGCCGATGAGCGGTCCACTTCTAGCTTTGACAATCAGCCGGTGGTACATATTAGGCTGGAAGACCCAGCTGTCAAGCTGGAGTTCGATAGTCTAGTCAGAGTGGTCATCTTGCTGGAGGAGGCGGAGGATGCCCTGTTGGTGCCTAAGTCGGTGGTCCGCAATTACATGGGGCGGAGATTTGTCCGGGTGCTGGAGGGAGATTCCCGCCGGGAAGTTGATGTAGTGGTAGGCATCGAAGGCGATACCCACGTGCAAATTCTCAAAGGATTAGAAGAAGGCCAGATCGTCATCGGCAGGTAAAGAGGTGGCCCCATGCGACTACTTACTGTACTCTGGATTGTTGTCAAACAGATGGTCAGAAACTGGCGCCTGGAATTGGGGCTGCTCTTGGGCCTGATCATGGCCGTGGCCATCGCCTCAGCAGTCCCCATTTACACCAACGGAGCTTTGCAGTACTCTTTTATGCGGGATTGGATGAGGAGTACCAGCAAGGGACGGCTGCCCTTTACGTTGTTTATCATGCACGACCCGGGAATGGATGGGAAGGTGGATTTAGAGCGTTTCCAGCGGCTGGAGGAGTTCCTGGAGAGGGAAGTTGCAGCCCGCATGGGCGCCCCGCTGCTTTATCACTCCCGGATCGGCACTGTGGATACCAAGGGTATCCGCCCCGCCGATCCCAATGTCAGTCAAAGGGATCAATACGGCCACCTCCGCTACATGAGCGGCCTTGAGGACAAGGTTGACGTCATAGATGGCCGCTGGCCGGCCCCCTTGCCCAGGGAGGACGGGGTCCTGGAAGTAATAGTTGATGAGCGGGCCTTAGACAAGAAGGAGCTGCTGGTGGGCAGGCAGTATATCATGCGCCTTGCTGCCACCAGTGACTATGACAGGGAAGTGAAAACCCTCACCGTGGAAGTTGTCGGGGTTTTCAGGCCTAAGGAGGAGACTGTGGGGTCTCCTGTGTGGGCTTACTTCCCACCCTTTGAAAACAGCTTTTTTATCAGTAGAGAGTTTCTCGTAGACCACCTGATGCAGACAGAAGGGGTAGCCATCTATGAGCTGGTTTGGTACTGGGTCTTTGATCACGAATACGTCTATGTTGACCAACTGTCGAATCTAATTGGCGACTTGGAATATCTAGAAAACCAGGCCAATCAAATTTTGCCGGGCACCCGGCTTTGGCTTTCGCCCTTAACGACCTTTAAATTCTTCAGGACAAAGGCTTTTTACCTAAGGCTCCTCATGTTTGTCCTCAGCATTCCCATCCTGGGAATGGTCCTTTACTTCATCGTCCTTGCGGCGAGTCTTACTGTGGCGCGGCGGCAGACGGAGATCGCGATGCTCCGGAGCCGGGGGGCAAGCAGCGGGCAAATTCTGTTTTCCTACCTGATCGAATGGGGTCTCCTAGGAGCAGCGGCTTTCCTGGTAGGGCCCCGGGTAGGCCTTTTTATCTCCAAGGTGATGGGTGCCTCGGCGGGATTCTTGAGTTTCGTTGACCGCACGGCACTTCCTGTTCGGATTGGAAGAGAAGCATACCAATATGCGCTGGTCAGCGTCATCGTTGCGGTCATTGCCTGCCTCTTCCCGGTGATTTCTGCAACCCGCCACAGCATTGTCACCTACAAGCAGGAAATGGTCCGGAAGTTCCGGGCTCCCATCTGGCAAAGGTTCTATTTGGATTTTGTCCTGGCGGGCCTGGTATTCTTGGGCTATCGATCTTTACAGAGGCAGGCGGCCCTGGTGACTAAAGCGGCGGACTTGGCTGAATCGGAGTTAATTTTAGACCCCGCCTTGTTTATCATCCCGGTGCTGTTCTTGGTAGCTGCGGCGCTTTTGGCCCTGCGGATTTACCCCTGGCTGATGCGGCTTCTGGCCTGGGTGACAGAACGGTGGGCTGGAATTGCCCTTTCCCTTACGACTCTGCATCTGGAGAGAAATCCCGGGCAGGCAAGTCCCTTGATCCTCCTAATAATCCTCACGGTCTCCCTGGGCATTTACGGTGCCTCCACGGCCCGCACCCTGGATAAGAACTTCGAAGACCAGGTGCGGTACCGCTACGGCAGTGATATAGTGCTCCGGGAGCAGTGGGCCCTTCCCGGAGGAGGGAGCATGCGGGGAGCATACGGCGCGGAAGCTGCCGGAGAAGGTGCAGGGGAAGACCAAGTGGTAATCTATGAACCTCCCTTCTACATTCACAAGGAGCTGCCGGGGGTTGAGGCAGCGGCCAGGGTGCAGAGATTGGAGGTTGCCGCCCGGTCTGCTGGGCAGCTTAGGGGCCGGGTCCAACTCATGGCCATCGACCCCTGGGACTTTGGTGAAGCCGCCTGGACCAGGAACGACCTAAACGAACATCACATAAATGCTTACCTGAATCTGTTGACAATGCATCATGAAGGCGCGCTGGTTTCCCGGGAACTGGTGGACCGCTACGGTGTGAGGCTTGGAGACTGGGTTAGTGTATCCTTGGGAAGCCAAGACATAGATTTTTACGTAGTGGGTGTAGTGGATTACTGGCCTACCCTTTATCCTGATGAACAGCCTTTCGGTATTGTCAATTTGAACTATCTCCAGGAGGAGTACATCATCCAGCCATACAGCGTTTGGCTCAAGGTCAATGAAAAAGCCCGCCTCAGCGAAATTGTTGAGACCCTGCGGGAACATGGAGTGTGGGTCATCGGTGTGGATGATGTACGGGGGATGCTCATCGAAGGCCGGCGGGATCCTCAGAAGATGGGGCTGTTCGGTATGCTGTCCATTGGCTTCTTGGTGGCCGTTGCCATTAGCCTAATGGGATTCTTCTTCTACACATTCCTGTCGCTCCGGCAGCGGTTCCTGCAATTTGGCATCTTGCGGGCCATTGGTCTTTCCATCGGGCAGCTGGTGGCGATGCTGTTTATCGAGCAGGTGCTGTCAGTGGGAGTAGCAGTGGCCGCTGGTACTGTGCTGGGCGGCTGGGCCAGCCGACTCTTCTTGCCATTTACCAAGGTCAGTGCCGACTTAACGGGATCTGTACCGGAGTTTCTCATTGTCATCTCTGGATCTGACCTCAGCAAGATCTATCTTACCTTAGGCGGCATGCTCTTGTTCGGCTTGATTGGCCTGGTAGTCATCCTATCCCGCATGCGGCTCCATCAGGCGGTTAAACTGGGGGAGGAAGTCTAGTGGAACCCATCATCATCTGCGATAACCTCGTCAAAATCTACCGGATTGCCGATCTAGAAGTAATGGCTCTCCAGGGACTGGATCTAACCATCTATCCCCAGGAAGTCATGGCCATCATCGGGGCCAGCGGCAGCGGTAAATCCACCTTGCTCAATATCCTAGGGGGTCTGGATGAACCCACTGCTGGAACCGCGATGGTAGCGGGCTGGAACCTGGGACGCCTTACCAGAAGCCAGCGGCTGACCTACATGCGGGAAGTCGTCGGGTTTGTCTGGCAGAACGTAGCCCGAAATCTCGTTCCCTACCTAACTGCCGAGGAAAATGTCTTGGTGCCCATGATTCTCAACGGCAAGGCTGACCGGGCCTGGGCCCGGGAACTCCTAGAGGCTGTAGGGCTGGCCCACCGCATTCACCACCGTCCCTTGGAAATGTCAGGAGGGGAGCAGCAGCGGGTGGCCATCGCCATCGCCCTAGCCAATCGGCCCAAGGTGCTCCTTGCCGATGAACCCACAGGGGCCCTGGATACCCGCTCCAGCCGCCAGGTGCTGGAGGTCTTCCACCATGTGAGCCGCAC
>JAAZHE010000011.1 GCA_012510855.1 Bacillota bacterium
CTGGTTGACCATTTGTATGTAATATCTAAGTCTAGCATACCCCTAACTAGGTCCGGCAGTGTTAGGTGATCGACCCCAAGAAAGAGAAGAGATATCTTTCTTCTTTATGAAAAAAAACTTCACCAGATACAGAAGGAATACCAAGATCAGACCAGAAGTACTATTACTGGGTAAATACCGGCGGTGAAAAAATATCCACCAAGAAGGAAATCCCAGTGGTTGGTTTTGATTTACCAGGAGGCAGCATCAAAAAACCGCCATGAAACCTGTTAACTGGTGGAGACTGCCCAGGCGTGGTAGTTGGTACCGAGCCCGTAGGCTAGTCCCAAGGACTGGCCCGAAGTGACGAGGTGGTGGGTAATACCCGTGGCCAAGACAGTTATGGAAAGACTTATAGAAGAAAAATCGAAACTGCGCTCCTCTGAGGAAAAGGCAGCTGATTATATCATCGCCCATGCCAGGGAGGTTGTGAATCTGCCCATAACCGAATTGGCTGCTCGGATAGGTGTGAGCGAAGCGACCATTGTGCGGATGTGCCAGAAGGTGGGCTACCGCGGTTTTCAGGAGCTCAAAATCAGTTTGGCTATGGAAATTGTGAGCCCCATTCAAGCGGTACATGAAGAGATCAGCGAAGACGACGACATGGAAGCTGTCATGCAGAAAGTGGTCAACGCGTATATCACCGCCTTGAACAGCACGCTCCAAGTGATGCCATCATCAGAACTGTCTCGGGCTGTGGACTATCTGTATGCCGCCCGTTCCATCCAGTTTTACGGAGTCGGGGGTTCAGGTCCCGTGGCCCACGATGCAGCTCACAAGTTTATGAAAACCGGCAAGCCTGTGGTAGCCTATACCGATACCCACATGCAGGCCATGGCGGCAGCCCTGACAGAACCTGGGGATGTGATTGTGGCCATTTCCCATTCCGGCAGCAGCCGGGATATGATTGATGCCCTGGCCATAGCCAAGTCCAGAGGAGTCACCACCATCGGTGTATGCCACTATGCCCGGGCGCCTATAGATAAAGTATTGACTATCAAGCTGGGGACATCGTCCTACGAGACTCTCTATCGCATGGAAAGCACCTCATCCAGGATTGCTCAGCTTGCCATCATCGATGCGCTGTTTATAGGGGTTTGTCTCCGCGACCCAGATAAAGCAGTGAACAATATCCGCCTTACCAGGGAAGTCATCGCTCCAAAGCGCTTCTAGTCTAGGAGATGCAGCATCTGATGGATGGTGTATATAGCACCATCAGTTGTTAGGGGGACTCTCATGAACAAGAAGATTCTAGTGACACCAAGGACCTTTGGTAAAGCCGACCCGGTTCCGATGCAGATGCTAAAGGAAGCGGGTTGTGAAGTTATTTCCAATCCCTACGGACGCTTGTTGACTGAAGACGAAATTTCTGAACTTATCCAAGAGGTGGACGGCATCATCGTTGGACTTGATCCTCTCAATGCCTCTGTCCTCAGCAAGGCTAAGCGCCTCAAGGCCATATCTAAGTATGGGGTTGGTGTTAACAACATAGACTTGGAGTATGCCAGCCAGCGGGGGATAGTAGTGGCCAATACCCCGGGGGCTAACAGCCTGGCGGTCGCGGAACTAGCCATTGGACTGATGTTTGCGGTTTCTAGGCGGATTTGCGTTTCCGACCGGAACATCCGGGAGGGCAAGTGGCAGCAGTATCCCGGTCTGCAGATCAAGGGGAAGGTTATGGGCCTTGTGGGAACTGGACAGATCGGCAGACACACAGGGGAGCTGGCCCGGGGACTGGGCATGGAGGTAATCTGCTACGACCTTCATCCCGATGAGGAATGGGCCGAATCGATAGGTGCTAGATATGTGCCGCTTCCGGAGATTATCACCGATGCAGATTTTATATCCATCCATGTGCCCTTAACCGATGATACTTTCCACCTGATCTCCAGCACAGAACTGGATCAGATGAAGCCATCGGCGGTGGTTATCAACACCGCCCGGGGTGGAATCATTGATGAAGAAGCTTTGTATGAAGCTCTAAAGGACGGCAAGATTGCAGGAGCAGGCCTCGATGTCTTCGAAACGGAACCTTTGACTGACTCGAAGTTGTTGGAGCTGGACAATGTAGTACTCACATCACACATCGGCGCTCACACCCGAGAAGCAACTGAAAACATGGGGAGACTCGCGGCAGCTAATCTGTTGGCAATACTGAGAGGAGAAATTCCTCAGTATACTGTAAATCAGATCCAAATCAAATAGCCGATAGGGGTGCTGAACATGGAAGTGCGAGCTAATGAGCTGCCCAAAGTCGTCACTGAACTGGTAAGGGAAGCGAGAGTGGCAGATGTTCATACCCATCTGTACCCGCCCATGTGTAAGGAGCTGTTTTTGCGGGGCATAGATGACCTCTTGACCTACCACTACTTGCTGGTGGAAACCCTCCGCTATGGCAAAATTAAACCTAACGACTTCTTCGCCCTCAGCAAAGAAGAACAGGCCGATGAGGTGTGGAAGACTCTGTTTGTGGAGCATTCGCCTGTCAGCGAGGCTTGCCGGGGGGTGCTCACTGTCTTGAAAGCTTACGGGGTAGACGCTGCTCCTGGCTCTTTGAATGAAATCCGAGCCTTTTTCAGGGCATTAAGTCCTGAGGAGCACGCTGATAGGGTCTTTGCTGCTGCCAATTTGGACTATGTGGTGATGACCAATGACGCCTTCGATCCCGTGGAAACAGGTTACTGGGGGCCGGATTTTATCAAGGACAAGCGTTTCCGGGCAGCCCTGAGGATCGACCCGTTGCTCAATACACCGGATGAGGCCATGGGATTTATGCGGGAAAAGGGCTACAACGCGGGCCCCGAGATGTCTGCAAAGACCGCGGCCGAAATGCGGAGGTTCTTAGGGGACAATGCCGACAGGATCCAGCCTGTGTACCTGGCGGCATCACTACCTCCTACCTTCCGGTGGAAAGACGGAACGGTAAGGAGCAAGATTATGGAAGAGGTAATTGTACCCTTCTGCAAAGAGCGGAACATACCCCTGGCGCTGATGATTGGGGTCAGAAAGCTGGTCAATCCCGGCATGCGCCTAGGCGGCGACAGCCTCGGCAAATGCTGCGTCGCGTCCCTGGAAGAGATGTGCCTTGAACATCCCGATATGCGGTTCTTGATTACGCTCCTTTCCCGAGAAAACCAGCATGAACTTTGTGTTGCAGCAAGGAAATTCCCCAATCTCAAGCTCTTTGGCTGCTGGTGGTTCTTGGACAACCCCAGTTTGGTTAAGGAAATAACCGAGATGCGGATGGAGATGTTGGGGGTAAGCTTCATTCCGCAGCACTCTGACGCCCGGGTTCTAGACCAGCTTATTTACAAATGGGCACACAGTAAAGAGATAATCGCCGATGTTCTCGTTGACAATTATTCCAAGCTGCTCAAAACCGGCTGGAAACTGTCTCAGGAGGACATCAAGCGGGATATAGATTTGCTCTTCTCCGGCAATGTCAATGAAGCTTTGGGTCTATAGAGAGGAAGGAAGATCAGGACTATGGGAAAAGCTGAACAACTTAAAGCAATTGCAGATTCCGGTGTCGTGGCAGTGATCAGGACAAATAATGCCGACGAGCTCATCAATATCTGCAAAGCCATGGCGGAAGGCGGCGTTATGGGAGTAGAGATCACCATGACATCGCCGGGAGCAGTGGATGCCATTAAAGAGGCCTCCAAGGTGTTGGGCTCCAAGGCAATAATCGGGGCAGGCTCTGTCTTGGATGCCGAGACGGCGAGAGTCTGCATCCTGGCAGGTGCCGACTTCGTTGTCAGCCCGATTTTCGACCCAGCGATAGTAGAAATGTGCCACCGGTACAGCAAGATTGTGATTCCGGGAGCCTTTACGCCCACTGAGATCCTGCGGGCCTGGCAGGCCGGGGCAGATGTCGTCAAGGTCTTTCCGGCAACCTCCGTGGGCCCTTCCTACCTCAAGGATATTCTTGGGCCCATGCCCCAGGTCAAGCTGACTCCCACCGGCGGCATTAATCTAGATAACCTAGGAGATTTCATTAAGGCCGGTGCTGTCTTTGTCGGAGCCGGATCGTCCTTGGTGAATAAGAAGCTTGTTGCGGAAGGCAGATGGGACGAGCTGGCGGAGCGGGCAGCTCAGTTTGTAGCTGCAGCCAGGGCAGCCCGGAATGCTGGATAAAGCTTTGAAAGGAGCAGTTGTATGGCGGATCTTTTTGATGTCAGCGGTAAGGTTGCAGTAGTCACCGGCGGCGGGGGTGTTCTCTGCAGCGAGATGGCTAGAGCCCTTGCCAGTCGGGGTGTCAAGGTAGCAGTACTGGACATCAACGAAGGGCAAGCTAAGGTGGTGGCCGATGAGATTAAGGCCAATGGCGGAGAAGCCATCGCCGTTGCTGTTGACGTTTTGAATAAGGCTTCCATCGAGGGGGCCCGGGACGTAGTCCTGGAGCACTTCGGGACTGTAGATATTCTCATCAACGGTGCCGGCGGCAACAAGCCTGAGGCACCAGCCAGTGACACCATGTCCTTCTTCGATATCCCTGCCGATGCCATTCAGTGGGTGTTTAATCTCAATATTATCGGCACAATACTCCCTACCCAGGTATTCGGCAAGGTCATGGCCGAAAAAGGAGAAGGAGTCGGCATCAATATGTCCTCCATGGCGGCCTTCAAGCCCCTAACCAGGACAGTGGCCTACTCTGCCGCTAAGGCTGCCGTCAGCAACTTCACCCAGTGGATGGCGGTGCATTTTGCCCAGAATTATTCTCCCAATATCCGGGTCAACGCACTGGCACCTGGCTTTTTCTTGACCAATCAGAATTACTACCTGCTGGTGGACAAGGAGACCGGTGAACCTACCCAGCGCGGTCATCAGATTATCAGCCATACTCCCATGGGTAGATACGGCGAACCACGGGATCTGATCGGCACGCTGCTGTGGCTGGTATCCGATGCCGCAAGCTTTGTCAACGGTGTAGTCGTTCCAGTGGATGGCGCATTCTCTGCCTATAGTGGAGTGTGAACGAGTTGGTTGTAGCTAGTCTAGAAGTCAGTACATCCTCAGCTAAGTGTATTCTCTTTTCAATAAAAGACGGAGTAATCGCTGAAGTATCGGAGCGCTATGGGCCTGATGTTGCCGATGGCCCTACCCAGGACCCCCAGGGGGTAGTGGGTTGTGCCCTGAGCGTCCTGCGGCAGATGGTCCAAGCCGCGGATGAGCGGGGCCTCAAGATAGAAGCCATTGGCCTCACAGGGATTTGGCACAGTTTGCTGCTTCTGGATGACCAGCGGCAGCCTGTCCACCGGATTAAAACATGGGTCGATCTTTCCGGGGCTGACCACGTGTCAGCCCTGCGACAGGATCGGGAATTGGTTGATAAGATGTACCATAATACGGGCTGCATGGTCAACGCAATCTACCCGGCCTGGAAGTGGCACTATTTGAGGACTTCCCAGCCTGAGCTGACAAATAAGACCAGGTTCATTGCTTCGCAAATGGAGTTTGTATTTGAAGCCCTTACCGGAGACAGGGCCGTGTCCCGCTGTACAGCCTCGGGTTCAGGCTTTTTCAACATCAGCACACTGGACTGGGATGAAGATGTGCTGAGCCTTGTGGGACTGAGGAAAGACCAGTTTAGTCCCTTGGTAGAAGCTTTCCACACTGCCCCTCTGAGGGCGGAAATCGCAAGGCAAGTGGGACTGCCGTCAGGCATACCGGTGACTGTGGGCTGTGCCGACGGAGCAATGAATCAACTGGCTATCGGCGGTCTAGACACCAAGGCCATGTCCATGTCGGTGGGGACCAGCGGTGCCCTTAGGGCAGTGCACTTAGAGCCGAAGATCCCCAAGGAACCCTCCACTTGGTGTTATTATCTCACCAAGGGCCGGAGGATAGCCGGAGCCGCTGTCAATAACGGCACCAACTGCGTTGACTGGTTCCTCACCCTCCAGGAGGGAGAGCTCAAGAGTCAAGTTTATGATCAATACTCAAAGGGTATAGAACAAGTCAGGCGGGCGAAAGCTCCCATTTTCATGCCTTTCCTTTTCGGCGAACGAAGCCCAGGCTGGAATGAGCGAAGACCCGGCGGATTTGTGGATGTCAAGGCCTTCCACAACAAATACGACCTGTATTATGCAATCCTGGAAGGCATCCTGTTTACCATGCGGCAATGCTACGACATATTGGTGGAAGTCGGGGGCCGGCCGGAGGAAGTGTTGGTTTCCGGCGGCATTGTCAACTCGGCTCCCTGGATGCAGATGGCTGCAGATATCTTCCAGAGGGAAATCAAGGTAACCGCCACAACCAACGAATCCACCGTGGGCGGAGCCCTGGTAGCTTTGGAGGCGGTGGGCGGCAGCGAGCAGGTAGCAGGCTACAAGCCGGGGATCGTGAAGTCATATAAGCCTGAGGCAGAGGCGGTGGAGCTTTACCAAGTCCGCTATCAAAGATACCTTGAGCTGTATAGAACGCTGGAATAGGAGGGGTTGTATGGATAGGGCAGAGCTTCGCTCAAGATTAGAAGCCTGGCTGAACTCCTTGGACAAGAAACTGGAGAGGCTGCTTTTGCTCCCTCCTGATTATACTAGATTCAACTCCGGGGCAGGCCTAATCGTCCAAGAACTCTACGATATTCTGGGCGGTTCCGCGGAGATCGACATCATGCCGGCCTTGGGCTGCCATGAGCCTATGACCGATGCGGAGATTGAGACGATGTTCGGCACCAAGATACCCAAGGATCGCTTCATCCACCGCAACTGGCGGACTGATGTAGTGAAGCTAGGTGAAGTGCCGGCAGAATTCGTGCGGGAAGTTTCCGGTGGGAAGCTGGATTTTTCCATCGAGGTGGAAATCGACCCCAGGCTGCTCGACTCCAAGTACGATGTTATCATCTCCATCGGTCAGGTAGTTCCCCACGAGGTTGTGGGGATGGCCAACTACACCAAGAACATCCTGGTGGGCTGCGGTGGCAAGGGCATGATCGATAAGACCCATTTCCTCGGGGCTGTCAGCAACATGGAACAGCTGATGGGCCGTGACCACTCCTCTGTCCGGAAGGTGTTTGACTACGCAGAGGTGCATTTCCTCAAGGATTTACCCATTGAGTATATCCTCACAGTGACCACCACCAAGGGTGACGTCACTACCATTGAGGGTCTGTTTTTGGGTAGGTCCCGGAAGAACTTCGAGCAGGCAGTTGCCCTCAGTCAGCAGAAAAACCTTGACCTACTTGATGAGCCTTTGGAGAAGGTTGTTGCCTACATCGAACCCGACCACTTTAAGAGCACATGGGTTGGCAATAAAGCTATTTACCGCCTGCGGATGGCCATGGCCGATAACGGTGAATTACTAATCATCGCTCCCGGGGTGAGGCACTTCGGTGAGGATCCGCTGTTTGATGAGTTGATTAGAAAATACGGGTATCGCGGTACGCCTTACGTCTTGGCTATGGTTGAGCAAAACATAGATCTCCAAGAGAATTTGTCCTCGGCAGCCCATCTAATCCACGGTTCTTCAGAGGGGCGGTTTCGAATTGTATATGCTCCCGGCCACTTGACCCGGGAAGAAGTGGAAGGGGTGGGGTTTGAGTACAGGGACATCAACGAAGTTCTTAAAGTCTATGACCCCGCCAAACTGCAGGATGGGTTCAACACCGTGAACGGTGAGCACATCTTCTTTGTCAGCAACCCGGCACTGGGCCTTTGGGCGCTGAAGAAAAGATTCCAGTAGAATCCAAGGATCAGCCCCCAACTTCGAAAACCATAGAAAAAGGCAAAATCGTCTCGCGGCGGAGAGGATTTTGCCTTTCTTGTGGAATAGTTTTAGGTGAATAAGTCTATTAGAGGAGCATCAAGGAGAGCGATCAAGGATGAAGCGCACACTTTGGGCCAGAAGCATTGGGGGCAGGCTCACCATTTCTATTGTCATAGCAATCCTAGTCTTGTTGGGGGCCTCTACTTGGGTTACCTATCTGCAGTTTCGTCACACCATTGAAGACTCGGCTTTGGATGCAGCAGCCCATAGTGCCGAGAACAATGCCCTAATTCTCAATAATTGGCTGCTGGCGAAAGGTAATCAGCTGGCAGCTCTAGCGGAAACCACCGATATGCAGGGCATGAAGTGGGACACCCAAATCCCCGTTTTGCGGAGGCTGGCGGAAAGTCAGCCGGACTTTGAAATGCTGTACATTGTTCAGCCCAACGGTTATGGTATTTTATCTGCCGGGGGAAGCGAGTTTTTCGATGACCGAGAATACTTTCAACAGGCCATGGCTACAGGTCAAATTGTATACTCCGACCTAATAACCAACAAAGTGACGGGGGAATTGGTGGTGGCCATCGCCCAGCCCATTTTCCGGGAGGGAGTGGCTCGCCCCGTAGGGCTCATCTGCGGAACCCTGTGGATGGACTACCTGCAGAGTTTAGTGGAGAACATGAAAATTAATGACCATGGGCATGGCTGGATCTTAGACAACAGCGGTGTAACCATCGCCCATCCTGTCAAAGAGTATGTAGGGAACAGCGATATCTTCACAGATGACGATGAACTGCGAAGCGCAGTAGAGACTATGATGGGGAATACGGGAGCTATGAGATTCACCTCCCGCGGGGTGCGGAAGCTCGCCGCATATGCACCCATCGAAGCAACGGGCTGGACCGTGGTTATGCTGGCCGATGAGGAGGATGTCCTAGCTCCGGTTTACCGCCAGCGCACCATGAGCATTCTTGTCGCTGTAGTGGGAGTAGCTGCCGGTGCGGTGCTGGCATCGCTAATAGCTAGGGGTATAGTAAATCCCCTTATCACCTTGAGGGACGCAGCCCAAAAGCTAGCCACCGGCGATCTAACTGTCACGGTTGACGTAAAGCGGCGGGATGAACTGGGAGAGCTGGCATCAGCCTTTAACGCCATGGCCGATGAGCTGCGGGGTATGGTAGGCAGAATAGACAGCTCAGCCCAGGGGATCGCTGCCTCCAGCCAAGAGCTGTCAGCCTCCACCGCGGATGTGGGGGCCTCAGTGGAGGAGGTAGCGGCGACTGCGAATCAGTTTGCCTCCACCGTTGAG
This sequence comes from Bacillota bacterium, assembly GCA_012510855.1. Taxonomy (GTDB): domain Bacteria; phylum Bacillota; class Limnochordia; order DTU087; family DTU087; genus DTU087. Next base: position 9,056 of record JAAZHE010000011.1, read on the forward strand.
ACCATGGGCATGAAAGCCCGGGAGATGGCCCAATCTGCCGCCGAAATCTCTGCCATGGCCGCTGACGGCGGTGAGGCTGTGACCAGGGCCATGAAAGAGATTGAGCAGCTGCAAAAGATCATCTCGGTCTTAGCTGGGGTTGTGGGAGGCCTGGGTCAGCGTTCAGCTGAAATCAGTCGAATAGTAGAGGTTATTACAAGCATAGCCGATCAGACCAATCTCCTAGCCCTAAATGCCGCCATTGAGGCAGCTAGGGCAGGGGAGTACGGCCGGGGCTTTGCGGTTGTCGCGGAAGAAGCCCGGAAACTGGCGGAGCAGTCAGCGCAAGCAGCTGCTGAAATCACCGCTCTAGTGGAGGATATCCGGAAAGAAACCGAGGGCGCCGTGGCCGAAATGGACAAGGGAGCCAAGGATGCAGAGAACACAGCCCAAGTGATCAACTACAGCAATGAGCTCCTGAGCCGCATCTTAGCCGCCATAAATCCCATCATAGAGCAAATTCAAGCCTTCGCCTCAGATATTCAGCAAATTGGAACCGGCAGCGAGCAGGTGGCGGCAGCAACCGAGGAGCAGTCCGCCTCTATCCAGGAACTGGCATCTGCTGCCCAGACCCTTAATAACATGGCGGATGAACTTAACAGCTTAGTGCAGGGGTTTACTGTGTGAGGAAAAAGGGTTGTAAGGCTTCCAAGGAATTTGGGACACATAGGTTGAATTATAACATGTTAGGATATGGTTTCTTTAGCTCTAGGGGGGCCTAGGGAATATCAGAAATACCACTGGGCCATCAACCCCGAGGGTGTAGGAAAGGAGTATAGCGTTGCAGAATTACAGCTTTTTTATGCCGACAAGGGTTATCCATGGAGAGAAAGAGCTAGTTAACCAAGCTGGACTCTTAAAACAGCTGGGGAACAAATGCCTTCTAGTAACCGGCAAGACGTCGGCTAGGGCGAGCGGTGCCTTAGATGATGCCGTGGAAGCCCTTACATCCCAGGGTATACGGTACGAACTGTTTGATCAGGTGGAGAACAATCCATCATTGGAGAACGTAGGTGCCGGCGGGGAAGCTGCCAGGCAGTTCAAGCCGGACTTTATCCTGGGCATCGGCGGCGGTTCTCCCCTTGATGCCAGTAAGGCTATTGCCGTATTAGCTGTCAATGACATAGATCCCGAGGAGCTTTACCGCAACCAATTTGACAACCGGCCGCTCCCCATAGTGGCTGTACCGACAACTGCCGGAACCGGCAGTGAAGTAACCCCTTACTCGGTTTTGACCACCCGGGAATTGGAAACCAAGAAATCCTTCTCGGTGCCGGAGCTGTTCCCCAGGCTGGCTTTCTTGGACTGGCGGTATACTGAGAAGCTGCCGCTGACTATTACCCGGGATACCGCTTTGGATGCCCTTTCCCATTTGGTAGAGGGGTATCTATCCCAGCGGGCCACAGGGACCAGCGATTTATTTGCCGAACAGGGGATGAAGCTCTGGACCAAGTCCTTGAAGAGTCTGCGGGAGGGGGTGCTCCCTCCCGAAGACCGGGATCGCCTGTTGGTCGCATCTACTCTAGGGGGCATTACCATTTCCTATACCGGTACTACTTTAGTTCATGCCCTGGGTTACTCCCTAACGTATTATTACGACATACCCCACGGCCGGGCCAATGGCCTCTTGATGGCTGAGTACTTGCGCTACAATGCTGAACACGTACCCCAGCGGGTTACCAATATCCTCACCTGGCTGGGACTTAACGATATAGAAGAGTTTGCCCAGATCATGACGGAATTGTCCGGTCCAATGGTGGAGCTCAGTGCTGAAGAGATTAAGCAATATGCAGCTAAGGCTGTTACCACCAAAGCCGCACTTCAATCTCAAGGCGAAGTGACAGAAGAGGTTTTAGAGAGAATCCTACAAAACTCGTAAGCCTTGCGGGGATTCGGAAGGCTGCCGGAATAGGCTGCCGTGTCCCTGCTCGAGAGTGGCCGGCAGCCTTGGGGTTTATGAGGCACCCTCTCACTAAACAAAGAAAACCAAAAAAATCCATGAAAAAGGAACCCCTACAACTGATCTGTTCCCCTCGCTGTAGACAGTCGAAATAGCTGGCTACTTGATGGGCTGCAGTTCAAATTTGGGGTTCCTTTTGGTTATGTGGTATTTGCAGCGGATATGACATTTATCTTCTTTGTGATCAGATTTATCTGAAGGATAGCTGCAGCCAAGGGAAGAATTGTACATAAAGTGGGAGCTCGAGAGGATTGTCACACGAGCAGATTTCTGCATCAGCGGTCCTAGTAATAGAAGAAAGGATAGATGTATATGGCAAGAGAGATCGGCATATATGTGAATAACTGGATTTTCGGCAATGCTTCCTTGACCGATGTCGTCTCCAGAGTAAGCAAAATCGGCTTTGACGGCATTGAGCTTGTGGGAGAACCGGCTATCTATGATGGAGCAGAAGTAAGAAAGCTAATGGAGGACCACGGGCTGAAAGTAATCAGCATCTGCGGCATGCACCCGGGCCCGGAGCCGGGGGATTTGAGGCTGCTCTCCCATCCAGATGCCGCTGAGCGGGAGAAGGCCATCGATTACGTGAAGTCCTGCGTTGATCTGGCGGTGGAAACCGGTGCCAGGAGTGTGCTGGTAGTGCCCAGCCCGGTTGGACAGCCGGAGGTTTTAACATCCAAGGAAGAAGATATCCAAAGGGCCATCGAATCACTGCAGAAAGCGGCAGTTTACGCTGAGGAACATAAGATAATTCTCACCATTGAACCCATTAACCGCTACGAAGTAGGCTTGGTCAACAGCATTGACGACGCTTTGGATATGGCTAAGAAAGTCGACAACCCCTACGTGCGCATTATGGGTGACACTTTCCACACGCAGATCGAGGAAGGGGACGGCATTCCCAACGCCATACGGCGGGCCGGCGGTTATTGGTTCCAGCATCTTCATGTTGCCGATAATACCAGGCAGGCACCGGGATTAGGCAACATGCCTTGGCGGGAGATCATTCGAGCCCTCCATGATATCCACTATGAAGGCGGAATCTCCTGCGAGCCCTTGCCCAAAGGGAAAGCTCCCTACGATGCCCGCAGCGGCAATATCCCTAAGGAGCAGCTGGATCGGGATCTCAAGCTGGGCCTGGAGTTCTTGCGGCGGGAGCAGGAAATTGTGATGGGAATGCTGTGAGATTCGCCTACCCGCGCTATCAGCGTCCTATAGGCCTAGAATTGGCTGGGTATTGGATGGATGATGAGTTAGAGAGGCCCCGGAAACGGGGCTTTTCTAGTCTGCCCAAGTCCACTCTACTGCCCATCGGTGCCGGGGGTAACGGGCTTTTTGAATAGTTGTAAAGGGCTGCCTTCCCGTTGTGTAGAACTAAACAAGTAGAGATGCTTCCAGAGGCGGTCTTTTTGTATTACGGGGATTTGGGGGGTTATCAGCTTGCGGCTATCTGAGCGGTTTATTGCAGCATACAACAGAATCGATCGGGAAATGACAAAGCGGGCCAAGCTTGATCGCTACGTTGGCTTTGCCCAATTGGTGAGGCGCCTTTCCCGTACCGATAGTACCATTGCCCAGTTTGCCGATGAGCTCTTGGAATACGGAGATCTCCGCAATGCCATAGTCCACGATGCCGTGGAACCGGGTAGGATCATAGCCGAACCCCATCCCGATGTTGTAGAGCGCATGGAGCATATCGCGGCGGTTCTCGAACAGCCCCCTTTGGTGACCCCTGAGTTCGAACGCAAGGTTCATACTGTCCGTTCCAATGATTCTATCTTAGTTGTGATGAATCTGATCCGCCAGCTGGGTTATACCCAATTTCCCATCTATGATGAAGAGGGGAAGTTCGCAGGCTTGCTTACCGACCGCTGCATAGCCCGGTGGCTGACCTTTGAGCTGGATAAGGTAAGGATGAACTCCTTGGAAGAGATTACCGCTGCCCATGTTGCCGCCTATGATAAGACCAAAGGTAAGAACGTCACTTTCTTGCCCAAAGATGCCACGGTGTTCGATGCTTACAATGAGTTCGAACTCCGGATAGGTACCGAACGTCCCCGGCTAGAGGCGATATTGATCACCGAGCATGGCAAGAAGGAAGAGCCTCTGTTGGGTATTATTACTCCGTGGGATATTTTCCGCCTTCGCTCTCTTATGGGTAGATGAAGATGAATATTTCTCCTTCCTGTTTGGGAAAAAGCGTTTTATAGATTCCAGCGGGCCGCTAAAGAAATGGGGCTAGCCAGCGGAAACACCGAGAGGGATTCGTCAGTGTTTTCAAGAAAATTACTCTAACAACAAGAAGCACAATCGGTGCAATGCCGGAAAGGAGAAGGTACATGGCTGGGTTTAAGAAGGCGACCCTCACTTTGGACAAGAGTTTCCGAATAGGCGATATAGATGACCGCATTTATGGAGCTTTCATTGAACATTTGGGCCGGGCCATCTACGGGGGAATCTATGAACCAGAGCATCCGTCTGCTGATGAGCAGGGCTTTCGACAAGATGTGCTGGAATTGGTGAAAGAGCTCAACGTGCCGGTGGTGCGCTATCCTGGCGGTAATTTCGTCTCCGGCTACAATTGGGAAGACGGCATTGGCCCTAAGGAACAGAGGCCCAGGCGGTTGGAGCTGGCTTGGAAGTCCATCGAGACCAATGCATTTGGGCTCAACGAGTTTGTGGATTGGACCGAAAAGGCCGGTACAGAAGCCATGATGGCAATTAATCTAGGGAGCCGGGGAATTGATGCCGCCCGCCATATTGTGGAGTATTGCAATCACCCCCGCGGCACGTACTGGAGCGACCTGCGGATAAAACACGGGTATGCTGAACCCCATAGCATCAAGTTGTGGTGTCTAGGCAACGAGATGGACGGGCCGTGGCAGATCGGCCATAAGACCGCAGATGAGTACGGGCGGATAGCTCTGGAGGCAGGCAAAGTCATGAGGATGGTGGACCCCTCTATTGAGCTGGTGGTCTGCGGTAGCTCCAATGCCCACATGCCAACCTTTCCAGAGTGGGAAGCAACTGTTTTGGACCATACATATGAAGTGGTAGACTACATCTCCCTCCATACTTATTTCAACAACAAAGCCAACGACACGCCTAACTTCCTGGCCCAGTCGGTAGGTATGGATGCGTTTATCAATACAGTGATCGGGATCTGTGATTATATCAAGGCCAAGAAGCGCAGTAAGAAAACCATTCATCTCTCCTTCGACGAGTGGAATGTGTGGTACCATTCCCACGAGGCAACGGCCAAACAGGTGCCCTGGCAGGTAGCGCCGCCTATCCTGGAAGATGTCTACACCTTTGAAGATGCCTTAGTCGTAGGCTGTATGCTGATTTCCCTATTGAAGCGGGCGGACCGGGTGAAAATAGCGTGCATTGCTCAATTGGTCAACGTGATTGCACCCATCATGACCCGCACCGGCGGCGGGGTTTGGCGGCAGACCATCTACTATCCCTATCTCCATGCATCTTTATACGGTCGCGGCTATGCCCTTATACCTGTAATTGACAGCCCTGTTTACGATACCAAGGAGTTCTCCGGTGTTCCCTATCTAGAAGCCATGGCAACAGCCAATGATGAGACCGATGAGCTAACCATCTTTGCCGTCAACCGGGATCTGGAGGAGCCGCTGATTCTAGAAGGCAGAGTGGGCAACTTTGAGGGATATCGGGTGGTTGAGCATATCACCCTGACCCATCCTGATCTTAAAGCCACCAATACAGAAGACAATCCCGACAATGTCGCCCCCAAGAACAACGGAGATGCTAAGCTGGAGGGAACGCTGCTTACAGCAACGCTGCCTAAAGCTTCTTGGAATGTAATCCGCTGCAAGAAAGCTTGATGAGTGAGCAATAACTTATCTATCTAACAATAAGTTATCTATCTAGTATACTAAAGAGGGCCAGCCTGCCGGCTGGCCCCTGTGAATTCATTCTACCACGAGGTGAGCGTAAACAGGTTCTTGGAAGGCATAATATACCCTCTGTCTGGACACCCCGTCCAATGCCTTTTCTTTGGCCACGTCGGTGACAAACGCTTGGATAATCCGCGGGTCAAACTGCGTTCCTGACCTCTGTTGCAGTTCTTCTACCGCTTCTTCATGGGTAAGGCTGTTCCTGTACGGTCTAAAGCTGACCATTGCATCATAAGCATCGGCTACAGCTACAATTCTGGCGTTCACAGGTATCTCCTCGCCCTTAAGCCCTCTGGGATACCCCGTTCCATCCCACCGCTCATGGTGAGCAAGGATAGCGGCGGCGACGGAGGACATGCCGGGTACAAAGTTCAGTAGACGATATCCCACTACTGGATGCCGCTGGATGTGTTTCCATTCCCTTTCATCAAGGTTGGTGGCCTTATTAAGTATTGCCTCATCGACAACGATCTTGCCGATATCGTGGAGCAGGCCGGTGAGCTTGAGTTCTTCTAGCTGCTCTCTGTTCAATCCCAAGGATTTACCTATCAACACACACAGTTCGGCTACCCTCTCGGAGTGCTGCTCTTCCCGGGGGTTTTTCTCAAATAAGGTATTGAGCAAAGTCATGATGATTTGATTGTGGGGATTGGATTCAAGGGAAAAGGATTCGCGATAGGCCCTTTGCAACCGACGGCTTTGGGCCTTCCCGCTCAACCTTATCTCCGTCCACAAAATAGTGGATAGAATGATAGCCACCAAGACCAACCACTGCAATTCCATTGGAAACTGACCCTCTCTGTTTAGTTTTCGGTCATCGAGAACTGGATGATAGACTGATAAGGAGTTCAGTCATCTGGGTGCTCAGTTGTTATCGTAATTTGTCATGCTTTTAGAGATTTCTCGATACACACATGGCAAATTATACCATCCCGCAAATAGCCGGTCAAACCCTTGAAGGCAAAAGCTACAGGAAGTTCACATCCGCGGGTAAGAAGGCTGTGCAAGATGCTGCGAAGGTGCTAATATAGAAGATGTATGCGACCAAATGGATAAGGGGAACAGTTGAGTATGGTAAGATCTAATCCACTAATCAAAACTCTACTTACTCTAAAGGGGAATGCCCGGGCTTGTGTCTGGACGGAGCCGCTGTTTTCTATTCCTTGGCAGCTGTACATGCCGTATGTTGCACTGTACCAGATGGCCTTAGGCCTCACGGAGCGGCAAATCGGATTGATTGCCAGTGTCAGCATGTTTGTCCAAGTATTGGCTGCCTCGGTCAGCGGGGTTATCACGGATAAGATGGGGCGTAAGCACACAACCCACCGCTTTGATATTATATCCTGGAGTATTCCTTGCCTGATTTGGGCCTTTTCCCAGAATTTCACCCATTTCTTATTGGCAGCGGTGATCAACGGCTTGTGGAGGATACCGGCAAACTCCTGGAACTGCCTGCTGGTGGAAGATACCGACGAACGGCAGTTAGTTCATGTATTTTCATGGATTAATATAGCAGGGCTGTTGGCGGCCTTTGTGGCACCGGTGGCCGGCATTTTTGTCGCCCGTTACGGTCTTGTTCCAACGGTCCGGGGACTGTATCTTTTGGCCTTTGTCATGATGACGGTGAAGTTCATGGTGCTGGATTGGCTCGCTGAGGAGACTCAGCGGGGTAAAATCCGGATGCAGGAAACCGCGGAGGTCAGCCCTTGGACATTGCTGAGGCAATATGGCGGGGTCTGGGACAAAGTCATCCATTCACCCCAAACCTTGGTGGCCCTCGGGGTTATGGTTGTTATTAATATCAGCACCATGATCAATACCAACTTCTGGGGTATTCTGCTCACCCAAAGGCTCCAGATTCCCAAACAGTATATAGCTGTATTTCCCTTTGCCAAGTCCTTAGTCATGTTGTTTTTCTACTTTCTCATCATTCCGCGGCTGGATCCCCTGAAGTTCAGGCGGCCCATGTTGACTGGCTTTTTCCTTTTTGTGGCCAGCCAAACCGTCTTGATTTCAGCTCCCGTGCTGGGGTACGGCTTCCTCTTGGTCAGTATCGCCCTGGAAGCCTGCAGCTTGGCTCTGCTTCAGCCCTTTATGGATGCGTTGGTGGTGGTCTCAGTGGATTCGGTGGAGCGGGCGAGGATTGTCTCTATTCTCCATGTGGCCATGCTGCTTTTCAGCACGCCTTTCGGCTGGCTAGCGGGCAGTTTTGCTGAGCTGGATCATAGACTGCCCTTTGTGATCAACATCGTCCTCTTGACTTTGGGCTTTGTTCTCATGTTACAGACCGGTCGGGAGGCAGGACGCCGGGGTACGATTTCTGCTGTGCGGTGACGGCGGGCTGAAGCTCTTCAGCTGTCTATTCATTGCAGATATGGTTAAGTTAGAGTGCTCACTCCCTAGGGAGCCTTAAAAGCCATCAAGTAGGCCCGGGGAGTGAGCTTGCTGTTGTGGAAAACCTAGACAGTGGTTGTTGATGGGATGTCGAGAGTAAATCAGCACCTTGGAAAAGTTTGAGGTTAGTTTGAGAACTTTATGACCACGCAGAGGTAAATTATAGTTGCCAATATCAAATTGCAAGGAGGCAACTATAATGAAGTTATCTCGGTATTCAATTCTTGCGTGCTTGATTGTGTTAGTCTTGGCAGGTGCTGTAAGCGCGAGTGAACTGGCTGGCGATGATGTAAGGTTGACGCTAATACTGCAGCCTTACGCTGAAGTAGCCATTGCAGGTAATCTAGAGCTTAAGGCTAGTGTCCCTGAAGGCGGCGAAGCCAATACGTCTTTCGAGATTAGGACCACTACACGGCTGAATGTTGAAATAGCCTCCCGTGGTATGGGGACAGTGTCAACAGACTTCGACGTCATTGACCCGTTTGTTACATACACCGTCACGGCAGGTGAAGCAGTGACTTCCTTTACGGCAGGCCAGAAGTCAAACTTCGTAACGCCCCTTGGTGGTGCAGATGGTAAATATGGTAATGGGTATTATACGTATGGGTTGCGAGCCGTTTTCAATGCAGAAGGCCTTGAGTGGTGGAGTTTCCCATCTGACCTACACTATTTCGATAGGATTTCTGTGACAGTGTCGAAAGCCTCGTAAACTAGACAACCAAACCCATAACTCAAATTTCACATCTGGATCGGATAAACATGAGCCGCAGCTTCTCAATAGAAGCTTGCGGCTCATGCTGGTTTCGGCCGCAATAACACAGGCCAGCACTGCCTCCCAGACTAGCATTAAACCTAGGACCTCAAATCGTCCATTGATTATGGATCACGCCTACTAAATACCAACTGCCCTCCAACTCTTCAAAGGCCAGCCGCAGGCTCTCCCAGTCCAGCCCTCCGTACTGGGGGTCAAATCCAGAAAAATGGTATTCGACGATAATGGCATTGGGATAAACTTCGAATTGATTCTCCAGAGTATTGCCGACTCCAAGGGTTTCATTGTAGCTTACATTCTCGGCATTGATGAAATCAGCAGTGTAAACGAACTTATCGAAGTACTCCCGGGGTGTCAACTCGATGGGATCGCCCGTGCCGTCGTAATACCCCCAGGTATACTTTGTGTTATCCTCGTCAAACACCGCTACCTGTTCAGGAGTAAACACCAGATCTCCAGTCTCGGAAACATCAACATAGGAATACGGCGAGAACCTCACCCCGGAAGGATGGACCCGTTCTGCCAACCCGGCAAAATCCCTCTCTTTGATGATTTTCAAGGTCTCCATTGCCCGTTCCTCAATGATCCGCTTAGCATCGATGGGGGGAAGCTGAGATGCCGGTACAGACACCTCTTTCTTAGGTTTTTCGGCCCTTTGTTCTTCATTAAGCTCCTTATCCTCTGCCCGATCCAGCAAGGCAGGTACACAGGCAGAAAGGGCGGTGATAAGGAACAAAGCCAGTACTAACAGTAAGAATCCCTTGGTATTCATGGGCACCTCCTGATTACTCGTGTAAATGTGAGATTCGGCTAGCATGCTGGCTTGACCTTTCGCCCACTTTCTCTCCTTGGCCTTTCCTTTGGCTCTTTGGCCCGCCTTTAGACATTATTCCCACTTCGCCAAATGCTACCCCTAGAATACCGGTTCTGCCAGGATAATGGAAAAGAACGGCATGAGAAAAGAGGGTTGCCTGGGGGACCATATGTTCAAAGACGGCCAGTATTCCGATGCGCTGGTCTATGCCATCCTGGAGGATTAATGGCGGAAGCTGGTAGGGAAGGCCACTGATTAGAAAGACGCTAAATAGAACGATGCGGGACTACCTCCCGCACCGAACGATCAAAATGCGCTCTTCACCCCTGGGAAAAGGCGGCCTATATAACGTCAGGAGATAGTAGAAGTAACCTGGGTTCGGGCAGACACCGTGCCTCTGTCCTAGGAGACATCCAGTGCTGGCGTCTTGGTATTGGCCTCTACCAGCTTGGCGTAGAGACCGCCGAGGGCGATGAGTTCCCTGTGTGTGCCCTGCTCAACGATCTCACCCTCATGGAGGACCACGATCTTATCTGCATTCCGGATGGTGGACAAGCGGTGGGCAATGACGATGGTGGTACGGCCCTTGACCAGGTTCTGCAAAGCCGCGGTGATCTGAGCTTCAGTTTCAGTATCTACTGCCGAGGTTGCCTCATCGAGGATGAGGATCGGCGCATCATAGAGGATAGCTCTGGCGATGGCCAGCCTTTGCTTCTGGCCGCCGGAAAGCCTTGCCCCCCGCTCTCCAATCTCTGTCTCGTACCCATCGGGCATTGCTTGGATAAACTCATGGGCTTTGGCAGCTACTGCGGCTGCTTTGATCTCTTCCATTGTGGCGTTGGGGCTGCCGTAAGCGATATTCTCCGCCACCGTTCCATTGAACAGGAAGACATCCTGAAGCACCATACTGATGTGCTTCCGCAAAGAGGAGATTTTGATCTTCCGGATGTCCTGGCCGTCGATGAGGATCCGGCCTTGGGTGGGATCGTAAAACCTCGGGATCAGATTCACCATAGTTGTCTTCCCAACGCCGGTGGGCCCAACTAAGGCAACCATTTCTCCCGGCTCAATCTCCAGATTGATATTCTTCAATACCGGGGTTTCATCGTAGTTAAAAGAGACATTTTCAAAGGTAATGCGGCCCTTAACGTCTTTAAGCTCCACCGCATCAGGTGCATCTTGAATCTCGGGCTCAGTATCCAGAAGCTCAAAGTAGCGGTCCGCGGCGGCTAAAGACTGCTGGAGTCCCTCGTTAATGTGGTTCAGGCGCATGATGGGCTCATAGAAGGAGCCGACATACAAGAGGTATCCAGTGATATCAGCAATAGATATCTGATCTTTCAGGGCCATAAGGCCGCCAAACAAGGCAACGGCAACTGTACCGATGCCGGCAAAGAAGTCTATCCCGCCGTGGAAACATGCGCTGATGGATACCGCCTTAGTAATGGCCTTAGCATGGGAGACAATCCGGGTACCGATCCGCTGTTTTTCCTTTTCCTCTTGGGTAAAAACCTGGATTTCCCTCATGCCGGAAAGGTTATCTTGCAAAGTAGAGTTTAGATCACCCAGCCTTGCCTGGGCCTGGCGGAATAAAGGCCGGACGTAGCGGTTGTACATAATAAACCCCATGATGATTAGTGGAATGGGAATTAGGGTGTAAAGGGCCAGGCGCCCGTTGATGGAAAAGAGGACAACAAATACCCCGACAACGGTCAGAATACTGACTGCTATCTCTGGAATGGCATGGGCGATGAGCGCCTCAAAATTGGCGGTGTCGTTGACCACCCTGGACATGATCTGGCCGGTTTGGGTCGCGGTGTAGTACTTGGGAGACAGCCTCTGCAGGTGTTCATACACCTTTTGCCGCGCCTCTGCCACACTGCCCCAACCCGCCACATGGGTAGTCCATGTCTGCAGGGCCCGCAGGGCAGGGCGCACGGCATAAACCAACAGTAGAGCTGCCGATGTGGTTATAACTCGGCGGGCAGCCAATGTCTGATCAACCACTATGGTCTCTTCAATGGAACTCAAAAGACTTCTGATAAGCCACGGACCGGCTAAGGTAGCCAAGGTTGTGCCGATCATAGCTACAAGGGCAGCTGCCATCCAACTCCAGTACTTACGGGAAATCATGATGAGACGGGCTATATGTCGCAATGGTTAATCACCTCGTTGGAAATTATTCTCGCCGCAAGGGAAAAATCCTCGAGGGTAGGAGAGTGAGGCACTGCGGCCGCTTTACTTCCTTTTGGAATGGTATTCTTTGGACCTATTGGTGATTATACCTGATTATATCAAAGGAGAATGACACCCGCTCGGGTCAGGCCCACCCTGCTTCGGTTTGATGTGGCTATTAGACATTGACACTCAACGGTTTGCGGCTCCTCTTGTCGCCAACAAAATTCTCCTCGAAGCAGGAAAGCCCCGGTCGGGATAGAAGTGGAGGTCCATGGATTCGTTTCGTCAGGCCGGACATACTAAAGGGCTAAAGGAGGCAGATTAGATGGCGAAAGATAAACTACGGGTGGCCATTGCCGGCTGCGGCATGATTACACAGTTTCACCTGAGGGCTATTGAGCAGATTCCCGAGCTTGAAGTTGCTGGCGTATGGGACATTGCAAATCATCTGGCCGAAGCCGTTGCGGAACAGTGGAATGTAAAGGCTTATGGTTCTTACGAGGATATGATAGCCGACCCCCAGGTAGATATAATTGATATCTGCCTGCCGGCGGGGGTCCATGCCCAGTACGGCTGCCAGGCAGCAGAGGCCGGCAAGCATGTGATTGTAGAAAAGCCCATCGATGTTACTAAAGAGGCTGGAGAGCGGCTAATTGCCGCGGCCGACGAGGCGGGGGTCCGGTTGGCGGTGATACTGCAGACCCGGTTCGCTCCGGCGGTAGGCAAGGTGAAGAAAGCCTTGGATGAGGGGGCTTTAGGGCGCCTCCTCTACGGCGAGGCTGCCTTTAAGTGGTACCGGGACGAAAGCTATTACACCTCTAAGCCTTGGAAGGGAACATGGGAATTCGACGGAGGCGGAGCCCTGCTGGTTCAAGCCATTCATACAATTGACCAGCTCCTGTGGTTCATGGGCAGCAAGGTAAAGAACATTACGGGTTTTGCCCGGACCGTGCTGCATCCCATTGAAGTTGAAGACCTAGCAGCGGCAGTATTGGAGTTTGAATCGGGAGCCCTCGGGTACATAGTCGGTTCCACCGCGATGAAGCCGGGCTTTCCTGAGCGGATAGAGCTCTACGGCGAAAAGGGCTCCATTGCTTTAGAAGCTGGACGGGTAGTCCGCTGGCAGGTAGAGGGAATGAACGAGGAAGATTATCTCGATCCCACACCCAGAGGTTCCGGTAGTTCAGATCCCGGAGGAATCCCCGTGGAAAACCATACTGCCCAGCTGCAGGCCATTGCCAGAGCCATCCTAGCCGGAGAGCAGCCGCCGGTAAGCGGCCCAGAAGCCATGGTGTCTTTGAACTGCATCTTGGACATCTACCGGCTGGGCGGAATGGAGCCTAAAAGGAAATAAGCTAGGGCTCAGTCGGCAAGGTGTGGGTGTTCAAAAGAGCGCATAATCAGCAGGACGAAAAAGAGGGGAGGAGCTCCCCTCTTACTGTTTATGATTCGCGGTTTTCCTCCCAGAGCTTGCCCCTGTCTTCGAAGCTTACTTCTTTGTGAATCTGAAGCAGCATCCAGTGATATCCAAAGGGATCGCTGAAAGAGGCATTGGAGACACCGTAATCCGCCATTACGGTGACCGGCCGTACTTGGGTGCAGCCAGCACCGATGGCTTTGGCAAAGGTCTCCTCCGAAATCCTAGACTTATGTTTTTAATGCGATATTTTGTGCAAATCAGCAGGGATTCCCAGAGACTGCGGGGAAGCAAAAAAGTGGAAGCGCACCAATGAAGATGATCAAACGGTCCCATCAGCCTATTTGAATATGTATTAACAATGGGGTGGTTCTTTGTGAAGCGCTCGGAGATAAATGACCTTATGCGTAAGGCAGTTGAGTTTACGAAAAAGATGGGTTTTCATCTGCCGCCCTTTGCCTTCTGTGGTCCAAAGGACTGGGAAACCAAGGGTAAGGAATATGATGAGATCAGTGATAACATGTTGGGTTGGGACATCACTGATTTCGGCAGCGGCGATTTTTACAAGGTAGGGCTATTGCTGTTTACAATTCGCAATGGCAATTTCAATGACAGTAGGTATACCAAACCCTATTGTGAGAAGCTGCTGATCGTGGAAGAGGAACAGATTACTCCTTTTCATTTTCATTGGAAGAAAATGGAAGATATCATCAACAGGGGCGGCGGCAACTTATTGATTCAGGTTTACAATTCTACCCAAGATGAAAAATTAGCTGACACCCCTGTTCAGATCTCCGTAGATTGCCGCAACTACACTGCACCAGCGGGAACCATCGTCCGATTGACTCCAGGTGAAAGCATCACACTGGGTCCCGGAGTCTATCATCAGTTCTGGGGTGAAAAGGGAACCGGCACCGTTCTCGTGGGTGAAGTGTCCAAGGTCAACGATGACCGAGTGGATAACAGGTTCTTGGACCAAATAGGTAGGTTCCCAGAGATCGAGGAAGATGAGGAACCCTTGTATCTTTTGTGCAACGAATACCCACCGGCAAAGGACTGAGTTACAGGAGCTGGTTGAAATTCATCTTTCTATCATGGAGGCAGGGTCCTATTGCCAGGATTCTGCCTTTGTCATACCTTCTTGGCCTCTAACCTTTGACCTGCTTCTACTCCGCCGCCCAGCTGTAAATGTCCCACCTCCAACAGGTCGCCTACATCTATGGTTCAGATTCCCACACAGTGCGTAAGCGGAAAGCTCTGCTCAAGATGGCATCCCTAAAGAGACAGCTTAAAAGGGTTTGTGTGACTCCGGTGGTAACACTGCGTTGCATCATGGCGATGCATTTTTTTGATCACCAAAGAATAGAATATAATGCCTGCGATGGCAATAAATAGAAAGCAAAGGAGGTGGGCAGAAGAAGCAAGATAGCCTACAAGCCAAACATGACAAAACCCAATGAAAAACGCAACGGGACCCGTTTCGTAGAGAAATCAGTACCAACCAACGAGGATGCTCGCGTCGACATAAGTGTGCTTTCGTGGGAAATTTCTGTAGACGCAGGAGGGAGGATTTCTCGATGAAGGGTAAACGCTGTATTTTCGTTATCAGCCTGGTGCTTCTTATTCTGCTGAGTCTCTGCGGGCTTGGGATAGCACAGCCTATGTACAAAGAGGCTCCAATGTTGGCGGAACTGGTTAAACAGGGCCAACTCCCGCCTGTAGAGGAGAGGCTGCCCAGTGAGCCGTTGGTCGTTGAACCTGTAGAGGTGATCGGTAAGTATGGTGGAACGTGGAATAGAGTAGCGCTTTCACCAACCGATACCCGGATCAGGGATAGGATGGGTTATGAAACCCTGGTTAGATGGGGCAGAGATGGAGTCTCCATCGTCCCCAATCTGGCAAAATCGTGGGAACTAAAAGATGACGGAAAGACATATGTGTTCTACCTAAGAGAAGGGGTCAAGTGGTCCGACGGACATCCCTTTACCGCTGATGACGTGCTCTTCTGGTATTACGATGTCATGCGGAATGAGGAGATTACCCCAGTATTTCCCGCTTGGCTGACGGCCGGAAATGAGCCGGTAGAAGTGGTAAAAGTCGATGACTACACAGTCGAGTTTAGGTTCGCAACTCCACACTCCTTGTTCCTCTACTACCTAGCCGGTCCAGATACCGGAGCCTTGATGTTTAACCATCCCAAGCACTACATGAAGAATTTCCATCCCAACTACACCCCCAAAGAGGAACTGGATGCCAAAGTGGCGGAGGCCAAATTTGAGTCATGGTTCCAGTTGTATACCCAAATGGCTGAGCCCAACCTCAATAAGGATCTTCCTACGTTAAGACCATGGGTGCTTCAGAGTGATCCTACATCCACTCGCATAGTTGCCGAGAGGAATCCTTACTACTGGAAGGTAGATCCAGAGGGCAACCAGCTGCCATATATTGACAGAGTGGCCTGGGACATTGTCCAGAGTGTAGAGATGGCAGTCATGAAGGCGGTATCCGGAGAAATAGACATGCAGGGAAGGCACATGTCTATCTATGATTACCCACTGCTAATGGAGAATCGGGATAAAGGCAACTATGATGTCTACCTATGGGATGAGGGCAAAGCGGGTACCGCTTTCTATATTAATCAGAACGTAACCGGGGATGAAGAGACAGCCAAGCTGGTGCGCAGTATTGAGTTCCGGAAGGCTCTTTCCCTGGCCGTTAACCGAGACCAGATCAATGAGCTAGTATACTTGGGGCAGGCTTCAGCCTGTGAGCTCATGTATCCATATGAATCCCTTAGGAATGACCCGGAAATTAAGGCCCTGTATGAATATGACCCGGATGAAGCTGATAGGATCCTTGATAGTCTGGGACTCGACAAACGGGATGCCAATGGATTTAGACTGCTTTCCGATGGCCGTCCTCTTCAGTTGACTCTCCTTGTTGGTTTGGGATACCCGATGCACCCCGATGTTGCCGAAATTGTCAAGGTCCATTGGGAGAGTGTGGGTGTTAAAACCGGCCTGGATGTCGTCTCCCAGGAGTTGTGGTGGTCCCGGGTACAGGGTAATGAGTATCAAATAGTGCCCCATTACCTTGAGTTCTGCGAAGGGTTTATCGACATGAGCTATTCCAGCATGTGTATTGTTCCCTGCAGAGCCCTGACATACTGGGCTCCCGTCTGGGGGCTGTGGTATGAGAGTCAAGGCAGGAACGGCGAAAAACCCGATGGCGAACCCCGCAGACTGCAGGAGCTCTTCGATGAGCTGAGGGTTACTCCCGAACCCGAGGAGCAGGACCGGTTGGTGGAGGAGATCCTTGAGATATGGGCCAAGAATCTTTGGGTTATTCCAACCGCAGGAAATTACAAGATCCCCATTGTGGTAAAAAGAGATTTCAAGAATGTGCCCAAAGAAGCAAGCTTAGCCTATCCGTATTGTAGTCCAGGTCACTTGAATCCAGAGCAGTTCTTTTTCGACAGATGAGAGTAGATAAAGGGACTAAAAAAGCCAGGGGGTACACTCTGTGCCCCCTGGGCTATGCTAGATGCAGCACAAAGCAGAATCAGCATATACTTGGCAAAAACCGGCATCTAGAAAATACGGGCCTGCGCTCCGAAAGGTGCGGGTTCAATAGACCAATCTCATCCTGGAAGGAATGGCTGATGTGAAAAGAAGAGCTATTTGCTTTCTAGGCAAGGGTAAGGCGGTCCTGAAGGAAGAGGAAATACCTGGGGGCCTGATGCAAGATGAGGTCTTGGTCCAAACCCTAAAGACCCTCATTAGCCCGGGGACAGAACTTGCCCTTTATACTGGGACCCATGTGGGGTTTAAGGATCCAAAGAATACATGGGCCAAATATCCTCATTATCCCGGTTATATATGTCTGGCTAGAGTTATAGAGATCGGTCCAGCTGTTTCAAATTTGAAAGTCGGCGATATTGTCTTATGCAGCTTGAACCACTGCTCCCATGGAGTGGTGAAAAGCTCTGACTCCTTAGTAATCAAGATTCCCGATGACGCTGATTGGGAGGCCATGCTTTTTGCCAGAATGGCTTTGATTTCCTGCACAGCTTTAGTATTAGCCAGCTATTCCATCGGAGACAACGTTGCGGTAATCGGATTAGGGATCGTCGGCAATCTATGCGGGCAGCTCTTCCAATTGGCCGGAACAAACGTATATGGGATAGAAGTAGATCCTGGGAGGATTAGTCTTGCCAAGAGCACTGGGATAAGCCAGATCGTAGTTGGTGGGGAGACTTCTGATGTGAAACAAGAGCTCTTGGCTGCAACCGACAACTTAGGTATTGACATCGTGATTGAAGCTACAGGTATCCCCGGGCTTGTAAATCAGGCCTTGGGACTGGTCAACAACCTGGGACAAGTCATAATGCTGGGTTCTACTCGGGGTCTTGTAAACATAGATGTATATACACATATTCATCGTAAAGGGCTTGTGGTCAGGGGGGCCCATGCGAACCTAATGAGTTCTCCCAGGGCAACTGGTGAAGCAGACGGAACGGGCAAATACCTAAGGAAGATGATTAACCTTATCCACAATGACAGCCTAAAAGTGAAATCCCTTATAACCCATAGGATAACACCCGATGAGGCTGTGGACGCTTACAATTGGCTGCTTGAAAAGCCAAGTACAGCTTTGGGTGTGGTGATTGATTGGTGCAGTTAATTGACCCAGAAGTTCACAATAGAGAAAGTCTTAGTCGATGGACATCGGTTTGCCTTTCTACGGTAAATATAATCACATATATTGTGAAGAGGGTAAGAGTAATAGCTAATATGGATTTAGCTGCCTTTATACTAAGGTGATAATGACCTGGCACAAGGAGGGGATGAGGTACATGGAAAGAGTCAGATTTGGTGTGATCGGTCTTGGTAACATTGGCCTTCACCATCTCAGCTATTTCCCAGAACTCAAAAATGCAGAGCTTACCGCTATATGCGATATTGACAAGCGCAAGCTCACAGAGCTCAGGGCAGTAAGAGACTTTGACCATGCTACCGATGTCGGCTCTCTTGGCAGTGAGGTAGCCACCTTTACTGATTACGGGAAGATGCTAGATAGCGGCAAAGTAGATGCTGTACTCATCGCAACTCCACATTATTTTCACCCAGAAATGGCCATTGAGGCCTTTAGGCGGGGAATTCACGTGGTCTGTGAAAAGCCGGTGGCGATTACCGCTCGGGAAGCTCGGGAGATGAATACTGCCTATGCCGAATCTGGAGTTGTATATGCAGCGATGTTTCAGATGAGGACCGATCCAGTATTTATGAGAATAAAAGAAATGCTGGAAGATGGCACCATAGGTGAAATCCGGAGAGTTAGCTGGATTATCACCAGTTGGTTCCGTACCCAGGCATATTATGATTCCGGAGGTTGGCGGGGTAACTGGACCGGCGAGGGCGGCGGAGTATTGATGAACCAATGCCCGCATAATTTGGACCTCTTCCAGTGGTTCTTTGGGTTACCAAGACGGTTGAAAGCTTTCGCCTACCTAGGCAAGTGGCATGATATAACGGTAGAAGATGATGTCTCTGTTCTGATGGAGCTGGAGAATGGGGCTCCTGCCGCCTTTATCACCACTACTGGTGATACTCCAGGCACTAATCGATTGGAGATTACGGGCAACAATGGGAAGCTGGTACTAGAAAACGGTAAACTCACTTTCTTTGAGCCAGAGGCACCTGTACAGAAAATTTTAGAGGAAAGCCAACAGCATTTTTACTCTGTAAAGCCAAAGGTAATAGAGATCGAGGTAGAGTCTAAAGATCATGGACATAAGTATATTACCCAAAACGCCATCAACGCCATACTAGAAAACGAAGAATTAATCGCTCCGGGAACCGAAGGGCTCAAGTCTGTGCAATTGGCCAACGCTATGCTCCTTTCCGGGCTAAGAGACAAGACCGTGGAGGTGCCAGTTTGTGAAGATGAGTTTGACCAACTACTAGAAGAACTGCGGGAGCATGAACGCAAGCACTCTCCTGACAAAGCCTTCGATTGGGATGCATACTTGAACAGGCTTAAGGACTGACCCTAATTTTTAGCTTTACTAACAGTATAGCTCAAGAGGGAGGTTATCAAATGAAGTTGTCTATTTGCCACTACAGTTTCCACCGCCGCTGGGAAAAGGAGAAATGGACGCCCTTGAGGCTTTGTGAAGAAGTGAAGGCTCTAGGAATTGAGGCTGTTGATTTCCATGCCCGCTTACTGGGCAAGATGGACGGAGTTGTTGAGGAGATCAAGAGTGCGCTGTCCAAGACGGGGCTGGCTTTATCGGGCCTTTCCCTGTCTACAGATTTTAACCTTGAAGATCCCGAAGCCCAACAGAAAATGATCAAGAACACCATCGACTGGATGCGGGTTGCGGCTGAGGTCGAGGCTCCGGTATCGAGGATTTTTGGCGGTTATCTTGCCAACAGGCTGGAAATCGATGAAGAGACCCGCAAGGCTGTTTATCAGAGGTTGATCGATGCTTTGGGAACTGTCGCCCGAGAGGCAGAGAAACTCGGCCTTGTACTAGCCCTCGAGAATCATGGAGGTCTTCCCTGTACTGGCGAGGAGCAGGTTGAAGTCATTGAGGCAGTTGGCTCGCAATATCTGCGGGCCACTATCGATGTGGGCAATTACCTGCAGGGCGGTCAGGAGGCAGTTGACGGCACCCGGGCTGCGGCTAAGTACTGTGCCTATGTGCACTTTAAAGACTACAAGAAATATCCCGATCCGCAAATGCCCTGGGGTTGGAACATTGAGCCCTGTACAGTGGGTAAGGGTGATGTAGATCATCTGGGCTGCCTCAGGGAGCTCCAAGCGGTAGGCTATGACGGTTATATTGCCCTTGAGTACGAAGGGAAAGATGATGAAGCCGTTGGGGTGCCCGAGAGCGTCGAGTTCATGAAATCTGTAGTCGCGAAGCTCTAGCCTTTATCAGCCAGTCCATATACCCAGGATTCATCTCGCGTAGATGAATCCTGGGCGCTGTCTCAGCAGCTTACAATATTAAGTCAAGCCGATGATTACACGATGCTTGACGAGGTTTTCTCGCGGCTCGGCCACTAGCTCGGATGGCACAAAGGCTGGATAAGTGTTCTCGCCTGATTACAAAAGGGGGCGATACCTTGTCGACCTACATCCTGAGGCGGATAATCGCGACAATCCCCACCCTGATTTTGATATCAATAGTCTCATTCATCATAATCCAACTGCCGCCCGGGGATTTTCTTACCTCCTATATGGCTCAGCTCAGCCAGACTGGAGAGACGGCCGATGAAGCCATGTTAGCGGCGCTGAAAAAGCGTTACGGGCTTGATAAACCCATGTACGTTCAGTATTTCATGTGGATTCGGGGAATCTTGCTTAGGGGCGATTTTGGTCAGTCCTTTCAATGGAACAGGCCGGTGAGTGATCTTATCTGGGAGAGGCTGGGACTGACTGTACTAGTCTCCTTTTGTACTATGATTTTCACCTGGATAGTCGCGTTCCCTGTAGGTGTGTACTCGGCGACCCACCAGTATTCAATAGGAGACTACATCGCTACATTCATTGGATTCATTGGAGTTGCTACACCGAGATTCATGATCGCCTTGGTGCTTATGTGGGTGGCATATGCATACTTTGGCCAGAGTGTTGGTGGGCTTTTTTCACCGGCCTTTGTGGATGCCCCATGGAGCTTTGCCAAGTTCATCGATATGCTCAAACACCTATGGATACCCATCATAGTCATCGGTATGAGCGGTACAGCTGGCCTTATAAGAACTTTTCGGGCTAATCTGCTGGATGAATTGAATAAACCATATGTGGATACGGCGAGGGCCAAAGGTGTGCCAGAGGGGAGACTGCTCTACAAATACCCTGTCAGGGTGGCTTTGATTCCCTTCATAAGTACTGTTGGCTGGTCTCTGCCGGGACTAATCTCTGGTGAGACGATAACATCAGTGGTATTAAGTCTACCTACTACAGGCCCTTTGCTTCTTCGAGCACTTCAGAACCAGGACATGTACCTTGCTGGAAGCTTTGTGATGCTGCTCAGCTGCCTGACAGTGGCAGGAACGCTAATATCGGATATATTGCTGGCCGCAGTAGACCCCAGGATTAGGTACGACTGATAGCTTCAGCCTACAGCCGGCGTGTAGAGATAAACGGGGATTAGGAGGAAGCTTATGACCGGTGTGCGTGTTAAAAAGAGCGGCGCGAAGGCATTCTTACCGGAACCGGAGCCGAGGACTGAAGAAAAACTATACGTTGCGTCTCAGTGGCAGCTGATGTGGTGGAAATTCCGCAAGCATCGGTTAGCCCTCGTAAGCGGGATCGTGCTGATACTCATATATACCCTTGGGATATTCTGCGAGTTTTTTGCACCGTATAATCCCAACGCGTTTGACACCCAGTATGTTTACGCGCCGCCGCAGGTACCTAGGTTTTTCACTAAAGATGGCTTCAGTTTAAGACCCGTTGTCTATGGATACAAGAGACAAATAAACCCCGAGACTCTTAGGCGAACCTATGTACCAGATCCTGACAAGGTATATCCCATTTACTTCTTTGTTAGAGGTGAGCCCTACAAACTGCTGGGACTGTGGGATACAGACATTCATCTTTTCGGAGTTAAGGAAGGTACGATGTTTATCTTAGGCACTGACCGAATGGGAAGGGATATGTTTTCCAGAATCCTATACGGAGCGAGGATATCCACTTCCATCGGTCTGGTGGGAGTGTTCGTGAGTTTTGTCTTAGGCATATTGGTAGGGGGATTCTCAGGATACTATGGAGGGGTAGTTGACCATGTGGTTCAGCGGCTCATCGAGTTCTTGAGAAGTATCCCCACCATCCCGCTATGGATGGCTCTCAGCGCTGCACTTCCCGCTCATTGGCCTCCCCTTAGGGTGTATTTCGGCATAACAATCATCCTGTCGCTGATAGGATGGACTGGGCTGGCCAGAGTGGTAAGGAGCAAGTTTCTCTCCCTGCGGGAGGAAGACTTTGTCAAGGCTGCTCGTTTTTGCGGAGCCAGCCAGACTAGAATCGTCCTACGCCATATGGTGCCATCCTTCCTCAGCCATATCATAGCATCCATTACCTTAGCCATCCCCGATATGATCCTTGGTGAAACAAGCCTAAGCTTTCTTGGAGTTGGGCTTCGTCCGCCCGTCATCAGCTGGGGAGTTCTTCTACAAGAAGCCCAAAATGTGAGGACAGTAGCTCTAGCTCCGTGGCTCCTCTTACCTGGAGTTTTTGTCGTGATTACTGTGCTCGCGTTTAACTTCCTAGGTGATGGGCTGCGGGATGCGGCTGATCCCTATACAAGATAGGGGGCTTGTCCATATGAGTAAGCTCTTGGAGATCAGGAACCTCAAGACATACTTCTTTACCGACGAAGGTATTGTCAAGGCCGTAGATAGGGTTAGTTTCCATGTTGAACGAGGGAAGACCCTAGGGGTGGTCGGTGAAAGCGGCTCCGGTAAGAGTGTCACCGCTCGGTCAATCTTGAGGATAGAAGGCGCCAGAGGGAGAAGTGTAGATGGAGAGATACTCTTCCATCGGGCTCCCGGTGATACGGTGGATCTCGCAAAACTTCATCCAACGGGCCCAGAGATCAGAAGTATTAGGGGTAAGGAAATAGCTATGATATTTCAGGAGCCGATGACGGCTCTCAGCCCTGTCCATACAATTGGAAACCAGGTCATGGAGGCTATTTTGCTGCATCAAGATGTGACTAAGGAGGAAGCAAGGGAACTAGCCTTAGATATACTGAAGAGGGTCGGGATCCCCAATCCTGAGCGGAGGATCGATGAGTATCCCCATCAGCTTTCTGGGGGTATGCGCCAGCGGGCAATGATAGCCATGGCGCTTTCGTGTCACCCTAAGCTCTTGATCGCCGATGAACCGACAACTGCCTTGGATGTTACTATCCAGGCTCAGATACTGGAACTAATGAAAGAACTTCAAGAGGAGCTGGGGACTGCCATTATGATGATCACCCACAACTTGGGTGTCATATCCGAGATGGCAGATGATGTCGTAGTCATGTATTTAGGTAGAATCGTTGAAAGTGTGTCTGTAGAAGGCCTTTTTTACAACCCCGCGCATCCCTACACCAAGGCGCTCTTGCGGTCAATACCTAGGGTGGGAAAAAAGGTCGAGAAAAGGCTGGAGTCCATTAAAGACGTAGTGCCGGATGCATATAACATACCTTCAGGGTGTACGTTCCATCCCAGATGTCCTGAGTTTCAGGAAGGGTTTTGTGATGTATATGTGCCTGAGTTGGTCGAGCTCGCGCCCGGACATCAGGTAAGCTGTCTCCTTTACAATGGGAGGGAAAGGGATGCGTAGAGAATGCATACTGGAAGTAAGAAACTTAAAGAAGTACTTTCCCATCCGCGAAGGATTCCGCAGAAAGGTTGCCGGCTACGTGAGGGCCGTTGATGATGTAAGCTTTGCTGTGAGGGAAGGAGAAACACTTGGGCTGGTGGGTGAAAGCGGTTGCGGTAAAACCACCATAGGGATGTGTATTCTCCGGGGTTTGCAACCTACCGCAGGGGAAATCCTTTTTAAGAAGCGAGATGGAGAAATTGTACATCTAGAGAAACTGGGGGAGAATGAACTAAGAGAACTTAGGAAAGATATCCAGTTGATTTTCCAGGACCCTTATTCCTCCCTGAACCCCAGGATGACGATTCGAGAAATAATTGGTGAACCCCTTCTGGTACACGGTGTTGCAAGGGGTAAAGAACTCAGAGATAGCGTGGAGGAGTTGATGCTCAAAGTAGGTCTCAGGCCTGAGTATATGAACAGGTACCCCCATGCGTTCAGCGGGGGACAGAGGCAGCGGATAGGTATAGCCAGGGCTTTAGCTCTCAACCCCAGATTAGTTGTCTGTGATGAGCCGGTATCATCCCTTGACGTATCGATTCAGGCACAGATACTCAACCTCCTCAAAGACCTCCAGGAAGAGTCGCAGCTCACTTACATCTTTATCTCCCACGATCTCGGTGTAGTTCAGCACATCAGCGATCGGGTAGCAGTGATGTATGTGGGGAGAATAGTAGAGCTAGCCGATACCGGCGAATTGTTTGCGAATCCAAGACACCCCTACACCGAGGCACTGCTTTCGGCAGTTCCCAAACTAGATCCCAAAGCCGCCTCCAGAAGGATCCTATTGAAGGGTGAAGTAGCTGATGCATCCAATCCCCCGCCGGGGTGTTACTTCCACCCAAGGTGTAGGTATGCAGAGGACATCTGCCGCAGGAAGACCCCGGTACTGGAGGACATATACGGTGGGGATGGCGCAAAAAAGCATTACGCTGCATGTCACTTTGCCCAACAGCTCAATCTCAAGGGTATCGAAGCAATTGCGTAGTGTTGGCTTCTTGTTCTACTTGCCCAGGATTCATCATCCAAAGGGTGAATTTATGATCTGAGGGTTGTATAATGCCGGGTCTTAGATTTAGGATATCCAAAAGGTAATGCCCACAGGCGACAGGGAGTCAATCGAGAGGACTGCCCATGACATGATTAGATACTCAAGATGACTGCCCGGAATCTAGCCCATTGGAAGAGTATGTGACCTTAGATTTCACTAGACTTCTTCTACGTCACTGAAACAAATTTAAAGGAGAGAGATGCTGTGAGAATAGAACCAGGGCACTATGGTAAAAACCTCTTGGAATTTGTCCGGACAGCCGACAACCACAAGCCGACAATCGATATCTTCCCCGACCAAAAAGGCCATCGGATTCCGGCTACCATCTTGGGCAACTTCCTGGAACATCTGGGCTTTGCCATTTACGGCGGTGTTTGGGCGCAGCTTCTGGCTAATCACGTGTTTCA
The DNA here is from genome assembly GCA_012510855.1 of Bacillota bacterium. GTDB lineage: Bacteria > Bacillota > Limnochordia > DTU087 > DTU087 > DTU087. The sequence goes on from JAAZHE010000011.1 coordinate 34,397, forward strand.
CCAAGAACACCACCTGGATGCCGATTCCCTGGCAAGATTGCTCCGGGATGGAGAGCTGTTGGTCGATCTTCCCAACCGGGATCCTAAGGATATCCCGCCATATTGGATACCGGGCCTGGTGGGCGCAACTGGGTTTGGAGTTGCCATTTTGGATGATGAGACTAAGGACGGCCTTCCGCTGCCCTGGGCTGTCCTGGAGGGCAATCAAGGCCATGTCTATCCCGCTGCCGGAAGACTCGGACACGGCATTAGGCTGAGTCCCGGCGGTCAAAGCTCAGGCATCCGGCAGTCAGTATTTCTCCCAATCCACCGGGTGACAGGATATGAGGGGCTGGCCTGGGTGCGGAGAGAAGATGGGGCAAAGGCCGGCACAACGGAACTTACGGTAGGCTTTAAGCGTCGGGGTTCGTCGCAGGTGCTGGCGGAAAGTAAGCTAGAGCCTATATCCTCCAAGTGGTCTAAAATTGCATTTCACCTGGAACTACCTGCAGGCAGCGTTGCCGATTTTGAACCAGTAGATTTCTTCATTGCTGCCTTTGGAGCATCAGACATTCTGCTGGATAGAGTCGAGCTCTATCCCGAAGATCATATCGAAGGCTTTGATCCTGAGATAGTCCAGCTGACTAAGGATTGGAGAGTACCCCTTCTCAGAGGTCCGGGTGGGAACTTTGTCAGCGGTTATCACTGGCGGGATGGGGTTGGCCCTCGGGATCTCCGGCCCACGAGGCCAAATCCTGCCTGGGGAGGCTTGGAATACAACGACTTCGGCACCGATGAATTTGTGCGCTTTTGCAGGCTGGTGGGAGCAGAGCCCCATATGTGTGTCAATATCGGTACAGGCACGCCGGAGGAGGCAGCTGCCTGGGTAGAATACTGCAACGGCTCTGTAGATACCTCCATGGGCAGACTGCGGGCGGAGAACGGGCATCCCGAACCTTACAACATCCGCTACTGGGAAGTTGGCAATGAGATCTACGGCTGCTGGCAGATCGGCAACTGCGGTTCCGAGGAGAATGCCAGGCGGTACAAGCTGTTTGCCGAGGCCATGCGGAAGGTTGACCCCAATATTGTACTCATCGCGACCGGCAATCCCTTTGATTTCGTCACACCGGAGCCCCACTGGAGCTTCGCAACGGCGGATCAAAACTGGCACCGGGCACTTATGGAAGAAAACGGCAGTAGTGTGGAATATATTTCGCTCCATGCCTTACCTGAAAACACCAGGCGCATGGAAGATAAGAGCGATGAGCATGCCTATTACGGCCTCATGGCCCATCCAACCCAATGGGAAAGGGACGATCTTCCCCAACTCCTGGACCTGATGAAAGAATACGGAGTTAAGGAGCCGAAACTAGCCATCACCGAATGGGGCATCCTCGGTCCCAATGCGCGCCGCCCCCGGGTGGAAAATTTCGGTGAAGTAATCTACGCAGGGCTGTTCTTGAATCTGATGATGCGCAATGCCCCGCATATACCCATCGCGAATGCCACTGCCCTCCTCCACGGAGGATGCATCCGCAAGGCTGGAGCGAAGACCTTTGTAGATGCCCAGTATTATGCCATCCAGCTGTACAACGACGTAGTGTCCCGCTATGCCCTTCCCTGCCGGTATCAGGGGCCGGGGTATGATATTGCAGGCGGCACGGAGACTACCCCTGTGGTGAATGATGTGCCATATCTTGATGCTGCTGCCTGCATTTCTCAAGATGGCTCTGAGCTGGTGGTCTATTTGGTGAACCGCCATCTTACTTGGGAAATGAGGCCGGTAATTAACCTCAACGGCTTTGTCCCTAAAGGAGCCGAGGGAGTTCACATGGTCTCATCGGATCCTGTGGCGGTATCCTCACCCTTGGAGCCCGAGAGGTTTAAGCCGGAGCCGTGTGATGTTACTGTCAGCGGCGATAGCCTAGAATTAGTGCTGCCGCCGTGCTCGCTGACCCGAGTGCGGCTGAGTCGGTGATGGCGGGTTGAAGTAGTGCGGGGCCTCTCGGAAAAGAAGGCCCCAAGGCTAAGAGGCGGATTTCTATAAACCGCGTAAGAAACTGCTTAACAGTAGGCTGTCCTCTGGGTTTTTGGAGGGCAGCCTGTTTTCTTGAGACTTACCTTACCTCATCAGTGTCTTCATTTGAAATATCCGGCTGCCCGGAAGTCCATGAAGGACTTATGGCCAGCAGATGGCAGACAGGGTTCTCTAGAAAAACCACCGCCTTCTTATAGTCAGTATCCGGTCAGTGTGGGTTGCGATTATCGGGCACTGCCCCGGTGGAGAACATGAAAAAAAGTTTCTATTCTGGGTTCAAGGCTGCTATCCCTAAGTCACTTCCCCCTAAGTATATGGCTTTCCTGAAAGTATTTACCTACCAATAGGCAGCTGCCTTGAACAAATCCGTTTACTTCTTTCTTATCAGTTACCATGGGTCTAGCCGGTCGGATACAGCCCAAAGCCAGATCATGAAAAAAACTTTCTGCAGGAAGAAGGAAATAACAAATCCTTAACGAATTAGACACAGGGACTTAATTAGACAAAAAAAGAATGATTGTGCTGGGTAGATTTTAACTGGTTAATGAGGCTCTGCTGGCTGCAGTGCCAGCCAAGCTGGGGAGAGCCTAAGGGATAAAGATTGCATCACTGCTTGAATTGCTGAATTACAAGGAGGGCTGCGGCATGGATCTGGGAGTTGTATCCTTGAGCTTAGGCTGTCTGGATTTTGATGATCTACTTGAATTCGTCAAGGCAATAGACGGCAGCGCTATAGAGCTCAGCACTGCAGATGGTGTTCATAACAAGACAGTGGATTTTTCAGCAGAAGGACGGCGGGTAGTTGTCGACAAGGTAAAGGCCCAAGGTCTAAGAATCGTTTCCGTAGGCGGCTATAGTGATTTTACTATTTCAGATCCAGAAGCAGTCCAAGGGCAGCTGGAGCGGCTCAGATGGTACTGCCAGCTGGCTTTAGACCTCGGTGCCCGGATCTTGCGGGTAATGGCCGGGAATCCCCGTCCGGGCCTCAGCGAGACAGAGATGATTGACAACATCATTGCCGGATTCAAGGCAGCGGTAGAGGTTGCAGAGGAATACGGAGTCATTTTTGCTTTAGAGAACCACGGGACATTGATCAATGACCTCGATGTGATGCTGAAAATCGTTGAATCGGTGGGATCCCCCTACTTCCGGGTTACCCTAGATACCGGCAATTATTGCTGGGCAGGTAAGAGTCTAGAAGAAGCTTACGTTTTCTTTGAGAAGATGGCTCCTTATACAGCAAATGTTCATTTAAAGGATTTTGTGGTTCAGCTGGACCGAAGCGTCAAGTTCGTCCCCCTAGGTGACGGGGAGTTGGACCTGAAGAGGGTACTGGACATCCTCCGTGGGGTTGGATACCAAGGTACGCTCCTTTGCGAGTATGAGGGAGTGGGTGAACCAAAAGAGCTCATTGCCGCCGGTACCTTTGATGAATACGTTGCAGAGCTCAAAGCAGGGACCAAGCGCAGTTTGGATTATATGCGTTCACTACTAAACAGCTGAATCAGGTCTTGAAAAATGTTCCGGAGGGGCAGCAATCAAAGGCAGAAAGGTGCAGGCGGGGACTATGGGACGAAGGGAACCCATGCGGAGGCTTTATCTGGTTAACGGCAGAGTGATTACACCCTACCGGGTGATAGATTCCGGGGGCGTCGTGATCCAAGGTGAATACATAGAACAAGTCTTTTCTATGGATGAGGCCATAATCCCCCCGGAGGCTGAGCAGCTTGACGTATATGGGGCATGGATCATGCCGGGCCTCATCGATATGCACCTTCACGGTGGTGACGGTGCCGATGTCATGGATGCGACTGTTGAAGCCTTTCATGTGATAGCTGCGGCCCATGCCCGAAACGGCACCACCAGCATTGTTCCTACCACCTTGACAAGTTCATATGCGGTGCTCCGAGATGTGCTGGATGCCTTTGGCGAGGCCAAAAGGCACCGACATCAAGGTGCCCGGCTCTTGGGCATCCATCTCGAGGGTCCGTATTTCGCCTACGAACAAAGGGGGGCGCAGGATCCGCGTTACCTAAAGAACCCTGAGCCTGAGGAATACCTTGAAATCCTTGATCAGTACCCCTTTATCCTCAGGGTGTCTGCAGCACCTGAGCTTCCCGGAGCCCTGGAATTGGGAAGGGAGCTTAGGAGGCGGGGAATTGTGGCCGCCATCGGTCACACCAACGCATACTTTGAAGATGTCTTAGCTGCAGTAGAAGCCGGCTACACCCATGTTACCCATCTGTATTCCGGCATGGAGGGGGTACGGAGGGTCAACTGCTACCGCCGGGCGGGTACCGTCGAGGCAGGTCTTCTCCTGGATGAGCTCACGGTGGAAGTCATCGCGGATGGCAAGCATCTTCCCCCATCACTGCTGCAGCTGGTCTACAAATGCAAGGGTGCCCACGGTATGGCTCTATGTTCCGATGCACTTCGGGCTGCAGGAATGCCCGAGGGGGTATATCAGATGGGGAGTGAGGATTATCAGGTGGTGGTGGAGGACGGCGTTGCCTGGCTGCCAGACCGGTCAGCCTTCGCGGGCAGTGTGGTGGCAGGCAGCGAGCTCCTGAGGACTATGGTAGAACTGGCCGGTGTTCCCCTGCCGGATGCCGTCAAAATGGCAACTACCACACCAGCCCGGATCCTCAAGCTGGATGATCAACTAGGCAGTCTTGATAAAGGAAAATACGCCGATCTTGTGGTTTTGCGGGATGATTTCTCAGTCATGTTCACGATCGTCGGCGGTGAGATAGTATACAAAGGCTAAGTTCAGGAGGGTTAAAATGCAGAATCTAGTTAAATCCTTTACAGTCGAGAAGCTAGCTGTGGAGATCTATGAAAATCGGCAGGCCCTAGGGCAGGCGGCAGGTAAGCGAGCCGCTGAGAAAATGCGGGAACTCCTTAAAGAGCGGGATTCCATCAATGTGGTCTTTGCTGCTGCTCCCTCCCAGAATGAGTTTCTGGACACTTTGATGAGCGAACCGGATATCGATTGGGAAAGGGTAAGGGCTTTTCATCTAGATGAGTATCTAGGCCTACCCAGCGATGCACCCCAGAGATTTGCCGTTTATCTAAACCAGCGGGTTTTCAGCAAGGTTAAGTTCAAGGAGATTCATTATCTCAAGGGAGATACCGATTCACCGGAGGCAGAAGCCCAACGCTATGCCGATCTCCTTACAAAATATCCTTTGGATATCGCCTTCCTCGGCATCGGTGAAAACGGCCATTTGGCATTCATTGATCCGCCGGTGGCGGATTTCGAAGACCCGTATCTTGTGAAAATAGTTGAGCTAGACGACATCTGCCGCCAGCAGCAGGTTAACGATGGAGCTTTCCCATCCATTGATCTCGTACCTAAGACGGCCCTCAGCATGACCATCCCTGCCATCATGGCGGCCAAGAATATCTACTGCATGGTGCCCGGCCCGACCAAGGCTCAGGCGGTGAAGGAGACCTTGTATGGACCCATTGATACCCACTGCCCAGCCTCCATCCTGCGCCGCCATGACGCAGCGGTACTGTTCATCGATAAGGATTCGGCAGCTTTGCTGGAGGATAAGTAGGCTAAAGGGTAAATGGGTTCTAAAGCTATAGAAAGCTCACCGGAGCCCTGGATTTACCAGCGGTTTGATTAAAACTCAAGCAACCATGAAGGTTTGAGAAAATGTGGTCAGGTACCAACAGCAAGGACTTAAAAATACTCAATCGAATACTAGTCAGAAATATCATCCGGAGACGGGGCCCCATCTCCCGCTCTGAGATCGCGCAAGAGACAGGTCTCACCCCTTCAACGGTGACCGTCATAACCGCAGAACTCCTGGAAGCGGGGGTCATCAAAGAAGCGGGTCACGGTGAGTCGACGGGTGGGCGGCGGCCGGTACTTCTGGAACTAAACCCCACCGCTGCCCACATCTTCGCGGTCAAGCTGCAGCGGGGAGAAGCGACCGCTGCTCTGTTCGGCCTCACCTGCAACCTGTTGGCGGAGCGCACTTACCATCTTGACACCGATGCTCCGGAGGGGGTAGTTGAGACCATCGGGCGCTCTTTCCAGGAGCTAGCCCGAGAAGCCGACATCGATCCCGGCTCTGTGCTCTTGTGCGGGGTGGCTTGCCCAGGCTTAGTCTGTTCTGAGCGGGGGATCGTAGAACGGTCCTCGAACTTGGGCTGGCTGAAGGTCCCCCTGGGGGAAATGATCAGAAACCGGCTGGGCGGTATCTCGGTACATGTCGAGAATATCTCCAATGCTGCTGCTTTAGCAGAGAAGGAGTTTGGCCTCGGTAAGGGCTACAGCGACATGGTCTTCGTCAATCTCTCGGTGGGAGTTAGTGCCGGGATCCTGGTCAATGGGGAGATCTACGGCGGAGTTCAGGGCTACGCCGGAGAGATCGGCCACGTCAGCTTCATTCCCAAGGATGGCCCCTGGTGCGCCTGCGGCCGGCGAGGCTGTTTTGAAGCAGTTTGCGGTGCAAGGGCAGTATTGGAACGCATCAAGGCGCGGGTTCCCGAGGAGGAGTTCGCCCGGTACGGCCTTTCCAAAGACCTGGTGAAGCTGAATGAGCTGATCGGCTCGCCCCTAGTTGATTCCCCGGAAGTGCAAAGGGTGGTTGATGAGACCGGCAGGGCTGTAGGGATCCTGGTTGCTAATCTGGTGAATCTCTTAAATCCGAGGATCATCATTTTAGGCGGAGAACTCTCTGCCTTTGGCAAGCCCCTGCTACGGGCGGTTGAAGAAGAAGTGAAGCTGCGGTCTTTGGAGGAAATGTACAACAGCACAAGCATTGAGCTTTCTAACTTGCGGGGGTCCGGTCCACTGATGGGAGTATATGCCCTGGCCCTTGAAAAGGTGTTCTCCTTAGAGGAGTGGGACGTCAATGTGGAACTGCGGGTATAGATACCGCTTATGCAAGAAAGGCCAGGTGTGGATATATAAAGAGCGGTAAGTCTCTGAAATCTCCTTGGAGTGAGGAATGAGAGCAACGCCGCCAGGAGAAATGTGTACATCGCTAGAAAAGGAATGGGAGGTTTAGCACATGCCAACCAAGTCAGGTAAGGTGGGAATCGGAATTGTAGGGGCTAAGTTTGCCGGCGAACTGCACGCCACCTCTTATGCCCGCTGCGCTGATGCTGAAATGGTAGCGGCCTGCTCCAATCGCCCTGAGGAATTGGAGGAGTTTACAGCCCGCTTCGGCATCAAGAAGTCTTATTTGGATTATCGGGAACTGGTAAAAGACCCAGAGGTAGATATAGTCAGCATTTGCGTGCCCAATTTCCTGCACTACGAAGTTGCCATGGCAGCTTGTGAGGCCGGCAAGCATGTAGTGTGCGAAAAACCCCTGGCCACCACCATCGAGCATGCCCGGGAGATGGTGGAAGCCTTTGAGAAAAAGGGTCTAAAACTCATGTACGCCGAAGATTGGAACTTTGCTCCGGCGCTGGTTCGGGCTAAGCAGATCGTGGATGAAGGGGCTATCGGCGAAATCCTTTATATCCGGGCCAAGGAATCCCACAACGGTTCCCATTCGCCCTTTGCCCAGAAGTTGGAATACTGCGGCGGAGGGGCCCTGCTGCACCTCGGCTGCCATCCCGCTGCCTTCGTCCGCTATATTACGGGACAGGAAGTTGTGGAGGTAGTGGCATCGGTAACCGGCGGCCTGGATGAGAATCTCGTTCACAAAGGTCTTGAGGGAGAAGACTTTGGCGTTGCTCTCTTGACCCTGGCTAATGGAACCCGTGCCGTTATCGAAGGCAACTACGTGACCCAGGGCGGCATGGATGACTGTGTCGAGATCTATGGCACCAAGGGTGTTGTCAAGGTAGATTTGACCTTCGGTTCCCCCATCTCTGTCTACAGCTCAGTGGGCTATTCCTACGTGCTGGAGAAGGCAGATATGTCCACAGGTTGGACGAAGCCTGCCGTTGACGAGTTCTATTCACTGGGGTACCAGACAGAGCTGGCTGAGTTCGTCCGCTGTGTGAAAGAAGACCTGCCTGTGCCGCAAGGCGCACGGGGCATTGATGGTTTGATGACTCTGGCCATCATTAAAGCTGCCTATCAGTCAGCTGTGGAAGGCCGTCCAGTCGATCCCAGGGACTTGGTTTAAGATAGGAGGAGAATTGCATGTTTAAAGAGATCGAGTACGCTGGACTCAAGTTCAAAAATCCCTTCGTAGTAGCATCTGGCCCGCCGGGAGCCACCGTTGAGCGCCTGGTTAAGGCAGAAGATGCAGGTGCTGCAGGTGTATCGGTGAAGCTCACCTTCACGAAGCAGCCCTTCTACGGCCGGCTGCGGATGTACTCCAAACCAGGCGAAGCTTCCATCGTCTGCCACGATCGGCGGCTGGATATGGAGGAAGGTTTTGAGTTAGTTCGAAAAGGAAAGGAACGGACTGATCTCAAATTATTGGCTAATATCACCCATCCGGCGGAGGACCTGGAAGGCTGGCAGACCCTGGCTAAGGGATATGAAGAGGCTGGTGCCGATGCCATCGAGCTCAACCTCATCTGCCCCAACATCAGCTTTTCCGAACGGCGGATGGGCCGCAGCACAGATAAGTCCCACGGCGCCGCCATCGGACAGCATCCCGAGATTGTCGAGCAGGTGGTAGGGGCTGTACGGGAAGCTGTCAATATCCCGGTGGTTGCCAAACTGACTCCGAATGTGAATGACATTACCGTCACCGCTAAGGCTGCCGAGCGGGCAGGAGCTGCCGGCGTCGTCATGGCTGGCGGCCAGTCGGGCCTGCCCCGGGTGGATATTTATAACGGCGGTCGGCCATTAGGCGCCTATTGTGTCGACGGCTATTCCTTCGGCAGCATGGGTGGCCCCGGCATCATCTACCAGTCCTTTGCCCTTACAGCTCAGCTGGCCCGGGCTTTGAACATCCCCGTAATGGCCGGCGGCGGTTTGAGCACTTGGGAAGACGGGATCAATTTCATGATGTACGGAGCAACCCTGGTGACTGCTTGTACAGTCCTGATGTGGGAGGGCTTCGGTGTAATTCGGGAGATTGTAGACGGCATGGAGCGGTTTATGAATGAGGCCGGCTACAGCTCTTGGCAGGATATCATCGGTATGTCTCTCCCGTATCTAAAACCAGCTAAAGAACTACAAGTTGTACCTGGAAAGGCGGTGATAGATGAGGATATCTGTACAGGATGTCTGAAATGTGTTGGCCTGGCACACTGTGATGCTATCGTCGAAGCTGACGGTATGCCCCAGGTCATACCAGAGGAATGCGTCGCTTGTGGTATCTGTATTGGAGTTTGCCCAGTAGGGACGATCTCGGTAGTGGAGTGCTAAAGGCGTAAGCTAAGTGGTCTCTACATCAACAGCAAGCGGAACACAATGAATCTATCTTGAAGAAAAGGAGATGGAGAAATGAAGCGGTTTGCGCTAATTCTAGCAATCCTGCTAGTAGCTTTTGGTTCAGTCGCCCATGCAAATGAACCTATCGTAATCGGGTTTATCACTGCCCTTACAGGCTCCACCAGCTTGTGGGGAACCCAGGAAGCTAACGGCGCCATTCTCCGTACCGAAGAGATCAACGCTGCGGGCGGAGTTCTTGGTCGGCCTCTCAAGCTGATCGTGTATGACCACAAGGGAAGCCCCCAGGAGGGAGTATTGGCTTACCGCCGTCTAGTTGACGAAGACAAGGCAGTGGCAGTTCTGGGTACCCATTTCTCCAACATCAGCCTCGCCATTGCCCCAGTAGCAGAGCAGAAGAAAGTGCCGGTACTGGGCCAGGCAGTAGAGCCCAAGGTAACTATGCCGGCTCCCGGCAGGCTCAACAAGTACCACTTCCTCGCTCAGCCCAGCTGTATTGAGCAGGGTCGGATGATGGCCAGGTTTGCCTTTGAAGAGCTCGGCGCTCGCAAGGCTGCGGTCCTGACCGACAAATCCAACTCCTACTCCATTTCCCAGGCAGAGCACTTTGCTGAGTACTTCAAGAGCCGGGGTGGAGAGATCACCGACTTCATCGAGTACGCAGCTGGTACCGTCGATTACCGTGCTCATCTCACCCAGATCAAGCAGGGTAATCCAGACGTCATCTTCCTGCCCCAGTATGCACAGCCCGGCGGCATGCAGGTCAAGCAGGCCAAGGAATTGGGTATCGATGCCATCTTCCTAGGCTCCAACAGCTTGTCTGACCCGCCCTTCATGGCTGCTGCTGGCGGTGCCGAGAACGTCGCAGGCCTATACTTCCTGTTCAACGTCAACTGGAATGAGCCCAAGTTCGAGGGCTTCATCAAGAACTATGAGGCCAGGTTCGGCGAGAAGCCGGTAACTTACCACAGCCTGTTCGGGTATGACGATGTGACCCTGATCTGCGAGGCCATCAAGAACGCTGGATCCACTGACCCCGAGGCAATTCGGACCGCAGTAGAGAATCTGACCAATGTACCCATCATGTTGGGTGACGGCTACTTCACCATGGATCCCGAGACCCACAGGCCTCTGAATATGCCGTCCTGGATTATGATGTGGAACGAAGCTGGTGAGCATGTTCCTGTACAGCTAGTTTATCCTCCTGCAGATTAATCTGGGGGTTAACAGCGGAATTAGCGGGGCCGGTAAACCCGGCCCCTGACAAAAAAAGGTAGGGAATGAGCTTATGTTTGTACAGCAACTGGTAAACGGCATCTCACTTGGCTCTATGTATGCACTCTTGGCCGTCGGTTTTGCCATTGTGTATAACATCTTGGGGATCGTGAACTTTTCCCACGGAGCTACGATTACATTAGGCGCTTACTGTGCTTACTGGCTTTCGACATATCTACGCCTGCCCCTGGAGCTTGCTATGGTGACGGCAGTGATTATTGCGGGACTGGTCAGTGCATTAATCGAAAGGGTTACTCTTAATCCACTGCGCCGCAAAGGGCAGCCCCAGATCTTCTTTTTCATTGCTTCACTGACTGTGTTTAACCTGGTTACCGCCATCGTGATTTATGTTTCCAAAGCCAACATAACATCTTATCCGAGAACTCTTATCTATGGAAGCATCAGGATGGCAAATGTGGTGGTCCCCAAACTGGATGCTTTGATGCTGGGGATAGCCGTTCTGGCCCTGCTGGCGTTATCTGCAGTACTTTATAGGACGAAGATCGGGCTGGCCATTCGCTGCTGCTCCTATGACATTAAGGCAGCGCAGCTGATGGGCATCAACACTGACCTGGCCATCGGTGCCACCTTCATGTTGGCCGGTCTTTTGGGCGGCATCGGCGGTGCCCTTCTGGGCGCAAAATACGCTGTTTATCCCGAGCTTGGCGACATGGTGTACCGGGCCTTTTTCGCGTGTATGGTGGGAGGCCTGGGTAGTCTGACGGGAGCCATCTTTGGGGGTCTTCTGATCGGCATGATCGAGACGGTCTCCAACGCCTACATCAACGCGGCTATCAGTCCAGCTATTACCTTTGGTCTATTGGTCATCATACTGCTTGTCAGACCGCAGGGTATTGCCGGCAAGCTGGTTGAAGACAAGATATAGGAGGTGAGCCAAGTGTCGTTTTATGAGAGCGTATTTGTCAACGTAGGCATCATGATCATCATCGCACAGGGAGTATACGTGATCACCGGGCTCACCGGACTGTTTTCCCTCGGCCAATCGTCCTTTGTCGCGGTGGGTGCTTATACAGCTGGATTCCTGGCGACTATGTATGGGCTCCATCCCTTTCTGTGCCTTTTGGCGGGAATGGTGATGTCTGTACTAGTAAGCTTTGTTATCGGTATCCCCAGCCTGCGGCTGCGGCACGTCTACTTTTCCCTTGCCACCATCGCCTATTGATATGCTCTGCGGGCCATCCGGATTGTCTCCCAGACCTTTGGAGGGTCCAACGGTTTAGTTGCGATTCCCACTCTAACCCGCTGGTGGCATGTAGTGATAGCAATCATCGTCACCGTATGGGCAGTGAGGAACTTCAAGCTGTCCCGGTTCGGCCTGGCCTGTCTTTCGGTGCGCACTGATGAACTGGCAGCTAGAACCTACGGGATTCAGACCTTTGTCAGCAAGCAGATTGCCTTTTCCTTCGCAGCTGCAATTTCCGGCCTGGCCGGCGGTCTTTTGGCCTTCAATCTAGGGTATTTATCTCCAGATATGTTCGGTGTGCCCATTTCCTCAGAGTACCTGATTATGGTATTCTTCGGCGGCCTTTACAGCCAAACCGGTGCTGTGGTGGGATCTGCCCTGCTCACGGTGCTGATGGAGCTTCTTAGGACCACAGCCGCCTGGCGGATGATCGCTTACTCCGCGATTATCTTGATTATCATCCTTGTTAAACCTAATGGACTGTTCGGCACCTGGGAATTCAGTTTCGATTCCTTAAATCCTCAGCGGCGCGCCAAACAGGGACTGGCAAAGGGAGGTGAGAGGGCATGAACGCCTCAACGGAGCATGTACTGGAGGTAAAGGATCTATGCAAACAGTTCGGGGGCCTCGTTGCCGTTGACAATATGTGCTTCAGCGTGCATCCTCAGCAGATTGTGGGGATTATTGGGCCCAATGGAGCTGGGAAAACAACGGTTTTCAATCTCATCAGCGGCATCACACCTCCGACCAGTGGGCAGATCCTCTTGGACGGCAACTGCATTACCTCACATTCTTGCCATCAAGTGGCTATGTTGGGCATGAGGAGGACATTTCAAGAAATCCACCTCTTCCGGGGCCTAACGGTACTTCAGAATGTAAAATCCGCAGCCTACCGGCAGATGGGTTACTCCTTGGTGGATGCCCTGCTCTGGACCAGGAAGCTGAGAAGCGAAGAACGGGCCATAACCGAGCTAGCTATGGAGCTCTTGGATCGATTTGGTCTAGCCGGAACCGCCCACGAGCGAGCCGACAGTCTGCCCTACGGCATGCAGAAGCGCCTTGAGATCGTCAAGGCCATCGTGTCAAATCCCAAAGTGCTGCTCTTAGATGAGCCCGCCGCCGGACTCAACGATGGAGAAACCATCGAACTCATGGAGCTGATTCACAAGATCCGAGAGGAAATGGACATGACCATCCTCATTATCGAGCACTCCATGGAGGTCATCGAGGGGATCTGTGACCACGTGATTGTGATGAATTTCGGTAAGAAACTGGCCGAGGGCTCCTGGGATGAAGTCCGTACCAATGAAGAAGTAATTCGCTGTTATCTGGGGGTGGACTAGGGTGTTAAAGGTTGAAAACCTGTGTGTTTCCTACGGAGCCGTAAAGGCCTTGCGCAACATCAGCATTGAGGTGCCGGAAGGATCCATCGTCGCCTTGGTGGGAGCAAACGGAGCCGGTAAGACCAGCTTGCTGTCGGCTATATCCGGTCTTGTGCCCTATGAAGGCACCATCACCTATGCTGGAGAACCTTTGCCTAAGCGGAGCCATGAGATCGTTGCCAAGGGATTAGTCCATGTACCGGAGGGCCGCCGCATCTTTGCCAACCTCACGGTTTATGAAAATCTCATGGCCGGTGCCTATACCGCCTGGGACAAGAACGGCATCAAAGAAAACCTAGACAGGGTTTATCAGCTGTTTCCAAGGCTCAAGAACCGGGAAACGCAGTATGCCGGTACCCTCTCAGGAGGAGAGCGGCAGATGCTGGCAATTGGACGGGCCCTGATGAGCCGGCCCCGGATGCTCCTGGTGGATGAGCCGTCCTTGGGGTTAGCTCCCCTTCTGGTCAGCCAGGTCTTAGACCTGATTGTTCAAGTCAATAAGCAGGGTGTAACAATCCTCTTGGTTGACCAGAATGCCCGTAAGTCCCTGCAGATTGCGGACTATGCCTATGTTCTCCAGCAGGGGAAAATCGTCAAAGAGGGCCGGGGTCAAGACCTCCTCAATGACGAAGCAGTGCAGATTGCTTACCTTGGCGGTAGAAAAAAGGAGTCAGATAACTGTACAGCTTAATCGACAGGGAGGGCCGAGGCTAGGTGAACATCACTACCCGTCTGAGCAGACCCGATGAAAGTGCCACTATCCATGAAGTCATAGATACGGCCCGGTGGGGTATCACCCGGGAATGTGTTGAACTAGTATTAACCCTCGATCCGCAAGGATATGTTCTAGGCCTCGATGAAACCGGTCGGGCCCTGGGAGTAGGATTTGGCCTGGGGTTAGGGCAGACGGCTTGGTTGGGCCATCTTGTGGTACGCCCTGAAGCCCGAGGTCAGGGTTTGGGTACCCGCTTGTTTACTGAGCTCTTAGAGAAAGTAAAGCAAGCGGGCAGATGGCCCATCTATCTTACTGCCACCGAAATGGGCGCACCGCTTTATGCCAAGTTTGGCTTTGTTCTAGATGGCGGCTTAACCCGCTGGGAAATCCCGGAAAACAGCCAAGTGAAAGTGGACGAGAGCTGGTCCCGACATCCAGACATCCAGGTCCTCAAGATCAAGGAAGAAGACTTACCCGAAATCGCTGAATTCGATGCCCTGCGGTTCGGCGACAATCGGGGTGAACTTTTGGCCTTATTCTATCGATTATATCCAGAAAATGGGCGGCTGGCACGGCGCTCAGACGGCCAGCTCGCCGGTTATGTCCTCGGGGGGACATTAGGTTTGGGACCCTTTGTCGCTGATGCCGATGCGGCGGGGCCCCTCTTTGCTGAAGCTCTGACCATGCCCCTTGAAGGTAGACCCCCGAGGTCCTTTACCTTCCTTGATGCCAATACACAAGCTGCGGAGCTCTGCCAAAGGGCAGGTCTTGTTTCTACCAGGACTTGGGTGCGGATGAGACTAGGTGAAGGCTGTCAGCCCAAGGATGAGACCATCTTTAATATGTCAGTAGCACACGGCTAATCTACCGTTGGCCAAGGCTGATTATAAGGAGGCAGAAATCATGATCGACTTCGGTGGACTAAAGCTGAGAAACCCTGTAGTAATAGCCTCGGGACCGGTTAGCGCAACCATTGAACAACTAGAGGCCGCGGATCGAGCGGGTGCCGCTGCGGCCAGCATCAAGCAGGTAATGACCCGGCAGACATTCCGGGGCAACCTGCGGGCCTACTCCCAGCCCGACCATGTGATGATCTTCCCCATCGACAGGCGGTTAGACGTGGAAGAAGGTCTGGAGCTGGTAAAAGAGGCCAAACGGCGAAAACTAAAGATGGCAATCATCGTGAACCTCTCCTCCCAGGAGCCTGACATCGAAGATTACGGCCGTCTTGCCCGCAAGTTCGAGCAAGCTGGAGCCGATGCCATCGAGATCAATCTCTGCTGCCCCAACTTCAGCTTAACCAAAAGGCAGCTGGGGCGTACTGTAACCGAAGATGATATTGAGACCGGCGCGGTCACTGGCCAAAACCCCAAGCTGGCGGCAGCAATAACCAAGTGCATTAAGGACTATGTAGACATTCCAGTCATTCCCAAACTCACCCCCACGGCCCTTGATCCCGGTCTGGTGGCAGAGATGTGCGAACAGGCTGGAGCCGACGGTTTCTCAGTTGTCGGTGGTCCCAGCTTAGGCGCACCTCCAGTTGATATCTACAACCAGGGAAGACCTCTGTATCCCCTGATGGAGCGAGCCGCCTTCGGAGCCATGACCGGTTCCATCATCCGCTACGCGACCTTCAAGATCACCGGCCAGGTGGCCCAACGGGTAAAGGCCCCGGTAATGTCCTCCGGTGGCATCGATACTTGGGAACACGCCATTCAGATGATGATGTACGGCGCTAAGGTAGTATCTGTCTGCACGTCTGTGATGTGGCACGGCTGGGA
>JAAZHE010000059.1 GCA_012510855.1 Bacillota bacterium
CAAGGCTAGGATAGTCGATGGGAGCATTCTGCTTTACCGTGAATCAGGTGAGGTTATAGATATTGCCAAGCTCAAGCGCAATAGTCCGACCATGCGAGAGATTCGGGGAAAAGAGATTTCCATGATCTTCCAAGAGCCCATGACTTCTCTCAACCCGGTACATACTGTGGGAGCCCAGATCACAGAAGGCATTCGCTACAGGGAGAAAATGAGCAAGAAGGACGCAAGGGAATTTGCCATTGAAATGCTGAGGCAGGTCGGCATCCCTGCTCCAGAGCAGCGAGTCGATGAATACCCCCACCAGATGAGCGGCGGTATGAGGCAGAGGGTAATGATCGCCACGGCTTTGGCTTCCAATCCCCGTCTGCTTATAGCCGATGAACCCACGACAGCTTTGGATGTGACAGTGGAAGCGCAGATTCTTAACCTTCTCAAGGAGCTGCAGACCCAATATGGGATGTCAGTTATGTTCATAACCCATAACTTAGGGATCATAAGCCAGATGACAAACCGGGTCATTGTGATGTATACCGGCCGAATTGTCGAATCCCTGCCCACAAAGACGCTGTTTAAAGGTGCCAAACATCCTTACACAATTGGACTTCTAAACTCAATACCTCGCATTGGACTCAAACATGAACTTACACCGATAGACGGAGCCGTTCCCAATCTCAACGAACTACCTCCGGGCTGTCACTTTGTCGACAGGTGTTCAAGTGCTCTTCCCATTTGTAGCCTGCAGGAGCCCCCGGTTTGCCAACTGGACAGCAATCACTGGGTTAAGTGCTGGCTTTACGATACGCTGCAGGAGGTGGTCTAGGATATGACTGAAGCGACAAGAGCTGCAGTTAAAACAGCAACTCTGCTTAGGGTCCAGGGATTGACCAAGTATTTTCCCATTAAGCAAGGACTCCTGCAAAAAACTGTTGGCTATGTAAGAGCTGTAGAAAATGTGAGTTTCACTATTCGGCATCGCGAAACCCTAGGTTTGGTTGGTGAGAGCGGATGCGGCAAGACCACCATCGGACGCTGTATCATGCGTTTAGTAGAGCCTACCGCCGGCGAGGTTTATTTCCGAACCAAGCGGGGGGTAGAGGTAAATCTAGTCGGCGCCAGCCGAGACACGATGAAAGAAATCTACAGAGATATGCAGATGATCTTTCAGGATCCCTTTTCCTCCCTCAATCCTAGAATGCCTATTTCGGAGATCATGGAAGAACCACTGGAGATCCAGGGAATTGGGAGTAAGGAGGAACGTCGAGAGAGAGTTCGCTTTCTTATTGAAAGAGTAGGCCTAAATCGCTCTCACCTTGACCGGTACCCTCACGAACTGAGCGGCGGCCAGAGGCAGAGAATTGGTGTGGCTAGAGCGTTGACAGTTGACCCACACCTATTAATCTGTGATGAACCGGTATCAGCACTAGATGTATCGGTCCAGGCTCAGATCCTTAATCTGCTGAAGGGGCTGCAGAAGGAATTAGGTCTTAGTTACTTGTTCATCTCCCATGATCTAAGCGTTGTGGAACATGTTAGTGATCGGATAATGGTTATGTATCTTGGGAGAATCATGGAGCTTGCGCCAACCGATAAGTTGTTCTTATCACCCAAACACCCTTACACGGAGGCTCTGCTGTGGTCAATCCCGATTCCCGGCAGCCATACATTAAAGCCCCCGCCTCTCCAGGGAGGCACGCCTAATCCCGCCAATCCCCCATCCGGATGTGCTTTCCATCCCCGCTGTAAGTACGCGGTTAAGCGATGCAGCGAAGAGATACCAGAACTTGTGGAGGTCGTTCCTGGAAGCGGACATATGGTGCGGTGTCACAGATACGCCGAGTTGGAGCTCGCGGGATTTGAGGAGCTCAGGTCAGGTTCGGCGGGTCAGCTGTGATGGAACTAGTCTAACTGTAGCAGGGCTACTTCAACTATTAACTATTTAGGAAGAAAGGAGCAAGGATCTATGTTTGGAGGTCTGAGCGGACTGGTTTATCGTCGTGATGCCAAGCGTAAGCGGATTTCCAGCTGGGACAGAACAGGAAAGAACAGAGACTACATCCCCATCGCTTCCGGGGAGACTAAGGTAATCGCCGACATCAAGGGGCCCGGCTCAGTAAAGCATATTTGGGTAACAATCGGAACTCGGGAGATCTATTATCCGCGGCGACTTCTGCTCAGGGCCTATTGGGATGGAGAGACTACACCTAGTATTGAGAGTCCCATCGGCGATTTCTTTGGAGTGGGTCATGGGCTAGTGAACCATTTCGTATCACTACCCCTAAATATGATCACCAAACCCGGCAGACCGCAGCACATGGCCGCCATGAACTGCTTTTTCCCCATGCCTTACCGCGAAGGTGCCCGGTTTGAAATCGTAAATGAGGGCGAAGAAGATGTCCCCAACTTTTACTTCTATATTGACTATGAAGAATACCCGGACGAAAAGCTGGTACCGGAGCTGAGATTCCACGCTGTATGGCACCGGGAGCTGTTTACCGAGTCAGAGTGTCCGCCGGAGAAGGCCGGCGAAACCTCAAACCTCACCGGTAAAGGAAACTACGTCATATTGGATGCAGAGGGCGCAGGACACTATGTGGGATGCATTCTCAATATTGATCATGTTGATCCCATACCTAACTTCCCTTGGTTTGGTGAAGGGGATGATATGATCTTCATCGATGGTGAAGAATGGCCGCCGAGCCTACACGGCACAGGCACCGAGGACTACTTCTGTGCGGCTTGGGGGTATCCATCGCTGAAATATGACGGTCCCTATCACGGCATTTCCCTAGCTGAACCGGTTGTTCCCAATCTAGAGTGGGGAGTGCCCCCCCGACCTGAACCTTGGGGCGAACCTACTGCCCGGGAACCAGACCTGGCTTACAGCGGCAAGTGGACTGCCTACAGGTTCCATATAGAGGACCCCGTCTATTTCAGCAAGAGCATAAAGGTAACCATCGAGCACGGCACTGCGAACTGCCATGCCGATGATTATTCTTCCGTTGCCTATTGGTACCAGACCGAGCCCCACAAAGTGTTTCCGCCCATGCTGCCCGTAGAGAAGCGGCTGCCGCTTTCTAAGCGAGAGAGCTTGCGGAGGTTCATGCAGAAGATATAATCTATAGGATCAACAGCAGCTGAAACAGGTAGCGTAAGTCCCTAGCAGCATTAAGCAGACTTCGACAATATAAAGCCCGCTCCTCGACAGTCTAATTGGCTTGCCCGACATTAGACTTGTTCGAAGCGGGCTTCTTGTTGAATTAGGGAAAGTACCGCTATTTGCCTACTTATACGGGTAGATAGTCACTCCCTCTACCACCCTCGTAATCACCCGCTTGCGGCTGGGGGTATCCGGCATTAGGCCCAATTCGATGCTCTTGAACAACCCCAAGACCTGGGCGGGGATAACCAGCACTGGCGATAGGATTGCGTCATCCGAATCAAGGTCTGCGCCAAAACCTAACACGGAGTGGAAAAGGTTAGCCCAACCCGCCTCCGGTCTTGGCGAGACGGCCAGCCGATGACAGCCTAGTTCTTTTGCAGAGAGCTCCTTGATGAGGTCCGACTCATACTTCCGCCGGTAACCGTCGAGGGAGGTGAACAGAACTACCAATGTCTTGTCATCAACGGCTGCCATGGGGCCGTGGCGCAGTCCCAGGGTATCCTCGGCCTTGCCTATTACCTGCCCATCGGTCATTTCCTGAACCTTTAGGTGTGATTCTAAGGCAGCTCCATAGAAGGGATGCGCGCCGATGAAGAAGATACGGTCAAAGGACATCGCCGCGATTTCTTTCAGCCTCTCACCATGGACTGTCAAGAGCTCCTCTGCGGCCTTAGCTAAATTCTCAACTGTGGCTTCATACTGGGCAAAGTCCCCACCGTAGGCTAGACTGAAGCCGGCCACCACCATGCTGGTAAAGGAGCTAGTCATGGCCAGCCCCGCGTCATTGGTATCGGGTGGCAGTACACAGAGGAGCCCCGTAGCATGGCTTTCCCTCGCCAACCTGGCAAGTTCACCCTCATTACTACAGGTAAACACTACGTGGGTTACTAAACCGGGCCTAAGAGCTTCCGCTAGTTCAAAGGCAGCATTTCCTTCCGGGCTGTTACCGGATCTGGCAAAGGATACCAGGATGAACGGAGTGCGGGGCAGCGTGTTCTCAGGATTCATCACGATCTCAGTTGATGAAATGCTCTTAACCATGCCTTTATGTCGGGCAGCTAAGGCTGCCTCCACGCACTGGCTGGCATAATATGAACTACCTGCTCCCGTTAAGATGATGGTCTCATCGCCCGAGATCAGCTTTTCTATCTGCCCCACATGCTTTTTCATCATGTTCTTGGTCTCCAGCCAGACCCGCGGCTGCCTGGCTATCTCCACGGGGGTATGGAGCAACCCCCGTTCTTGCTTGGTGTCATAGTCCAACTCCATAAGCTGAGTCAATGAATGAAACAATCAAATCGCCTCCCCACTACCTAGTCTTCCTACATAGGGTAAGAATCAGCGATCTACCCGGTATACAACTAACAGCTTCTCACACAAGATACTCGGATCTGCTCAAGCCACCCATCGATATCTGCCTTCCATGGCTGCCCCGCAGTCCCACCGGCAGCCGTCACTGACGCAGTGCCGCAGGCACAGCCCATGGCAAGGCTTTCACTCAAAGTCTTTCCTTCAAGAAATCCTGCGAGAAAGCCTGCATCAAAGCTATCGCCTGCTCCAATGGTATCTACAATCTCTACTTCCGGCACTTGGGCTTTCCACAGTTCATCTCCCTTTTGAACCATAGCTCCTTCACCGCCGAGCTTGACTGTAACAATGGGAACGACGCCCTTTAGTCTCTCCAGACCGTCAGTGACACTTTCAGTCCCGGTGATGGCCTGCAGCTCATTCTCATTGGGTAAAAAGACATCGACATTCTCTAAGAGTTCATGCAGCCCTTGACCCCATCGTTCTTGGGGATCCCAATTTGTGTCTAGACTCACGGTCCCGCCGGTTCTCCTTACTTCCTCAGCCATGGAGAGAAATGATTCTTGCATCTGTTCCAGCAAGAAGTAACTGCCGATGTGCAGATGTCTGGTATTGTGGAGCATATCTAAAGAAACGTCCTCTGACCTGACAGCTTCAATGGTTCCTAAGTAAGTTAGAATCGAGCGATCGTGGGGCTCTTGCAAGTGTACCGATATTCCTGTCTCGATACTTGAATCGACTCTGACTAAAGATATGTCAACACCTGACTCCTGCAGTGTATCTAGGATAATCCGCCCAAAGGCGTCATCACCCACAACACCCACAATCCCGACACGCATCCCCAACTTGGCGGCCTGGCAGGAAAAAATGCTGCAAGAGCCTCCCATTCGCAATGCATATCCCTCGATTAACTTCTCTTCCTGCCCAAAGCCGGGTCTAAGATCCTCTCCCATCAGCACTAGGTCTACACACAGATCTCCTACTGTAAGGATGTCATACCGTTTCATCAAACACCACCCGTGTCTAGCTTTAGTAGCCTCTTGGCATTAAGATTATATACCTTCTCTAGTATTTCATCATCTAACCCTATGCCGTAGATCCTCCAGCGCCCCTGCCCGGGAATCTCCGACGAGGAATAATCAAAGTACTCATTCCAGGTCTCCAAGAATTCATAGTAACGCAGGTGTTCTAATCTGCCGGGGAAGCAATCTGTGCCAAACAGGATCCTATCCTGGTATTTCTCAAAAAACTTGCGGGCAGTATATGGTTGGCGACCAAGCTCCGCCAAACGAGCTGCCATATCTACATACATGTTGGGATACTTGTCTAGACACTCACCCACAAAACCCAAATTCTCAGCATAGGAGCCCATATGGGCAATAATAAATGTAGTGTCTGGGTTACCCTCCAACAGCCTTGCTTGCTGCTCCATCAGCTCGTCAAATGTAAAAAGCTCTGGGGAACAAAAGGACCAATCGGGGTGCCTTTGAAGCTCTTCAAACCGTTCATTAAACCTGTCGACCGGCTTAAAGAAAGCCACTGGGTCTGCTATATGGGCCAGTACCGGCAGCCCTAGTCTGGCTGCATTCTCCCAAATGGGCTTTAACCTCGGATCATCAATGGGTATATGGCGCCCGTTCTTGTCTTTCATGCCTAGACTGACATTCTTCCACACCTTTATTCCCCGCATACCCAGTTCAACTCCATGTTCCAAGCTTTGCGCCACCATAGCGGGGAAATTGGGATCATCAAGCTGGGTGATGTCCACAGAACCAAAGCTTGTGATGAAGTCAGAGTACGGGGCCAGCATCTCGAGGACTCTGTAGAGCTCCTGTCCCCACTGCATCTCCTGATTAACTACATGCTCCACGCCAACCGCCCGCAATTCTTCAATGTGCCGGACTAATCTTTCCTTGACCTCTCCTTCCTCACCATTTGTCAGGGAGCCAAGATGAATGTGAAAATCGATCACCGGAAATCTGGGTTTTTCCACAACCTGCCGTTCAACAACCAATTCACTGCGGGGCACGTATTCATGGAGATAAATAGCTCTTTCCGTTCTCATCGCTATCACCCCTGTGGTCTTTTAAGTATCTAAGCCTGATTGGCCGGGCTTTAGCCAACTAAACTCAAGAAATTCAGTCTGTACATGCGTTCCAGCACGCTATCGGGAAGCTTGATACCGTACACCCGCCAGTATCCTTGGAGCTTATGGCTCTCGGTGATGTCGAAATACTCATCGTAGGTTTCAAAGAACCGCCAGTGCAGCCGGTACATTCTATCAATTGGCTGACCCATGGCGTTTCCATCGGTACCGAAGATAATGCGGTCTGCGTGTTTAATGAGAAATTCCCTTGTCCTATAAGGCTGTCGGCCCAGTTCACTTAACCGCGCGGATAGATCAATGTACAGATTAGGATACTTGTCCAACCATTGCTCCACCTGATCGAGGTCTTCGGGCAGATTTGCCACATGCGCCCCTATAAAGACGGTATCTGGGTGCCGTTCTATTACCCGATTGCGCTGTGCCAAGAGCTCTTCTTTACTATAGTACTCATCACCGACAAATAACCAGTCGGGGCGCTCCGCTAGCTCCAAGAGCCTTTCGTTATGTCTGTCCAGTGGGGTAAAGAACGCCTGCGGATCACCGGTGTGGATAAGCACGGGAATTCCCAGTTCTCCGCAGCGAGCCCAAACAGGATCCAGCTTAGGTGTGTCGACGGGGAGATACTTTCCATCCTTGGTTTTTACACGTAAACCTAAAGACTTGGAAATCTTCAGCCCTACAGCTCCCCTGCGTACACTGTCCTCTAGTTGGCGAACAGCCAGATCAGGAAAATCCGGTTCATCTACCGCTTCCCAATTAATATTGGCAAACACATAGAATCTGCCGGGGAACCGGTTGAAGATATCTAGGCGCCGGGATAGCCTTTCACCCCAACCGCCGTCGAGATCGACGACCGCTTCTACATTGCATTCGTCCATCGCTCTTACATATTCCTTAGCAACTGTCTCCAGATTAGCTTCGGTCTTTCCCAGGTGATTATGGGCATCGATAGCCGGAA
>JAAZHE010000060.1 GCA_012510855.1 Bacillota bacterium
CATTCTGCCACTAAGCTGGGGTACCGCCTGCAGAAGGCAAACCCCTACAGCAAGAAATGGGAGACTGCTATCTATGCTGACGCATAGACCTCTCCCTGTTATTTCCCATCGAGCCTTGCCATAACTATAACGCAAAGCACACTTTATAGCATTCACTTCTTTATCTGCAAATATGCGCTGGGAAGACAAATAATGGTAAGCCGCCACTGCTTGGTCTTGTATTATGGCACAATACACCTACTATAACACTAACTGATTTTTTCATGCAAGTTCTCACCTGTCAAGGTGATGTGCGGAAATTAACTCGCAGGGGGTATGGGGAAGCCCCTTGTCGGGGGTAACCGGGCGTGGTTTCGGAGCCTATCTAGTCTTTTCAATACCTTTGTAGGGGAACCGGGGCGAGGACCAAAGCCCCGCCCCAATACCGCTTTCCACGGCTTTTCTTACTTGAGCTCGACAGTACCGCCAGCCTCTTCGATCTTGGCCTTGATATCCTCGGCCTCTTCCTTGGAGACGCCCTCTTTGATGGGCTTGGGAGCCTCGTCCACCAGGGCCTTGGCTTCCTTGAGGCCAAGTCCGGTGATTTCCCGGACAACCTTGATGACCTGGATCTTCTTGTCTCCTGCGCTGGCCAGGATGACATCAAACTCGGTCTGTTCGGCTTCCTCAGCTGCACCGGCAGCCGGCATTCCAGGCATAGCAGCCATGGCTACAGGGGCTGCTGCGGACACACCAAATCTGTCCTCAATAGCCTTAACTAGCTCAGAAAGCTCCAGTACAGTCATATTCTCAATGGCTTCCAGAATCTGCTCTTTTGTCAATTTAGTCTCCTCCTTATAAATTCCATCTTAGGTGATAGTCTAATTCCCTTGGGATAAACTCCCTCTTATCTTCCCGCTGCCGGAGCTATCCATTGGCAGCCTAACAGCATGCCAAAGCCTTAAACTAAGCACCGGCACCTTCCTTCTGTTCACGCACTGCGTTCAAGGCATACACTAAGCTGCGCAGTATGCCCTGCAAGACATTGGCCATACCGGCAATGGGTCCCTGCATTGCCCTGGCCACCATAGCCAGCAGCTCCTCCCGGGAGGGTAGATCTGCTAGAGCCTGCACCTCATCAACCCCAATGACTCTACCTTCCAGAACGCCGCCTTTAATCTCCAAGGCCTTATTGGTACGGGCGAATTCGCTTAATATCTTAGCTACAGACACTGGCTCATCATATCCGAAGGCAATGGCCGTTGGTCCGGTCAGATACTGGGTAAGCTCAGATAGGTCAACCTCGTTGGCTGCCAGGGTAGTCAAGGTGTTCTTCACCACCTTGTACTCTACTCCCGCTTCCCTGAGCTTCTTCCTCAGCTCTGTAATATCTTGAACGTTTAGGCCGCGGTAGTCCGTTAACACAACCGCTTGAGCCCGGGTGAGTTTGTCTTTCAGCTCCTCGACTATAGCTACCTTTTCTGGTCTTGCCACTCTCCTCACCTCCATTTCTCGTGCTGCCGACAATGAAAAAAGCCCCCGGAGACAGATCTAGAGGGCCTTAGCACGCAGAAAAACAAGTGCCGCTTTACCTCCAGCCTCGGTTGGCGGGTTACCCCATTAAGTCTCTAATAGACACCGACTGTCTCCGGCCGAATAGCTGCTTAGCTACTTGCGATTCAGTTGTCGGATGTTAAAACTCCTTAATCCTCCCTCTCCGCTACTGCTTCCACCACCAGCTGCGGATCGAGTCTGACTCCAGGACCCATGGTTGATGAAATAGCAACTCTGCGGAGGTATTGACCTCTGGCTGCTGCTGGTCTTGCTCTAATAATGGCATCCATCAATGCTTTGAAGTTGGCCAGCAGAGCTTCGCTGGTGAAAGACACTTTGCCGATGGCTACGTGGATGCCGGCAGCCCGGTCAACTCTAAACTCAATCTTACCTGCCTTGAGTTCCTGAACGGCTCTGCCTACTTCAAAGGTAACAGTGCCGGCTTTGGGATTGGGCATAAGCCCCCGAGGGCCTAGAATCCGGCCGAGGCGGCCTACCATACCCATCATGTCCGGTGTAGCTACCGCTATATCGAAGTCCAAGAAACCATTGGCAACTTTCTCCACCAGTTCTTCGGCACCGACAATATCGGCTCCTGCTGCTTCGGCTTCCTTTGCGTGTTCACCCTTGGCAAACACCAACACCCGCACGCTCTTCCCTGTTCCATGGGGGAGGACAACAGTGCCCCTTACCTGCTGGTCAGCGTGCCGGGGATCGACTCCAAGCTTCATAGCAACTTCAACGGTTTCATCGAATTTGGCGGTAGCCATCTTCTTCACAAGCTCGATTGCTTCCGCCGGAGAGTATAACTTGCCGCTTTCAACTGCTTTGGCAGCCTCTAGATACCGCTTGCCTCTCTTTGCCATCTTTTACGTCCTCCTTTGTGGTACTAGCGGATTATTCCTCCCACAGTTATCGGGCAGCTTTCTCACATTTCTACTTCAATACCCATGCTTCGAGCTGTTCCGGCTATCATCCGCATTGCCGCCTCCACGCTGGCCGCGTTGAGATCAGGCATTTTCAGCTCAGCGATCTCCCTCACCTGTTCCTTGGTGACTTTACCCACCTTCTGCATATTGGGGGTTCCAGAGGCCTTCTCCAATCCGGCCGCCTTCTTCAACAGGACAGCTGCCGGGGGAGTCTTGGTAACAAAGGTGAATGAACGATCCTCGTATACGGTAATCACTACAGGTATGATCATGCCGGCTTGGTTAGCGGTACGCTCGTTAAAAGCTTTGCAAAACTCCATGATATTGACTCCATGCTGACCGAGAGCCGGTCCCACCGGAGGAGCAGGGTTCGCTTTCCCTGCCGGTACCTGCAGCTTGACCATGGCAGCTACTTTCTTGGCCAATCCTTCCACCTCCTTTTGCCAACGGGGAACTAAATCTTCTGCACCTGTTCAAAGTTCAGTTCAACCGGTGTATCCCGCCCAAAGACCGAGACAATGACCCTCAGCTTACCCCTTTCCAGGTTGACCTCCTCGATGGTGCCGGTGAAATTGACAAAAGGCCCATCAATAACTTGCACACTGTCGCCAACCTCGTAGGCAACCCTGGGTTTTTGCTCTTCCAAACCCATCTGTTGACGAATAACCGCAAGCTCTTCTTCCATCAGGGGGATGGGTTTATTCCCAGAACCGACAAAGCCAGTGACGCCAGGGGTGTTGCGCACTACATACCAGGAATCATCGCTCATAATCATCTGCACCAAAACATAGCCAGGGAAGATTTTTTTCTTTACCAGTTTCTTTTTCCCGTCTTTGAAATCCATCTCTTCTTCCACGGGAACAACCACCTGGAAAATCTTATCTTCCATGGCCATGGATTCTACCCGGCGCTCTAGATTAGTCTTGACTTTATTCTCGTACCCGGAATACGTATGGATCACATACCACTGGGCACCTGGAACCTGGACATCATCCATCATGCAAAGGGGGTACTGGTGATTATCACCGCCGTCCCCCTCACCCCCTTAGTCTTTGCAATAGAAAAAGTAGTCGACCGAAGGCAAAATCCACTAGGCCGACGCATACAGCTATCACAGCTACAGATACGATCACAATCAGCGTGTATCTTTTGAGTTCCTCCCGGTCTGGCCAAACCACCTTCTTGAGCTCCGCCCGGACCTCTCTCAAAAACCGACCGATCCGTTGTGTAATAGGCTTGCTTTCGCTTTTGGTAGCTACACCCATTTGCTTCACATCCTTACACGGGGCATGACAGGATGACACTGCTCTTGTACCCGCCGACTTTGACGCATCAAACTAACGAGTCTCTCTATGGGCAGTATGTTCCCTGCAGAACTTGCAGTATTTCCTCAGCTCCAAACGGTCCGGATCATTGCGTCGGTTCTTGACACTGCGATAGTTCCGGTTCTTGCACTTGGTACACTCTAATGTAATGCCTACCCGCATCCGGTCACACCTCCAGCCCTAGTCAGTTACCTTTAGAATTTAACACATAAGATCAGGCCTGTCAATATCCACGGGTTTGGAACCAGCCTGGGCCCTGGACAAAACTAAAGGAGATGCAGTCCGGTTTTCAGCCCCGTCTTATGCATCCCCGTTTTTTTAGCACTATATACAGGTATTCCCTATGACAGCTCCAGCAAGACCGATGAAATCAATGCTGCCTCAGCCTGTGGCTTTTTCATCCCGCTTCTGCAGATATCTTTCCAGCTTGCGCTTTACCCTTTGCAAAGCGTTATCCACAGACTTAACATGCCGACCGAGGCTGTCGGCAATCTCCTGATAGGACTTACCCTCTAAATAGTACATGAGTACTTTCCACTCCAGCTCGCTGAGGAACTCGCCCATCTTCTGCTCGATATGAATAAACTCTTCCCGACTGATTACTAATTCCTCAGGATCGGTAACCTTGTTCCCCGATAGAACATCCAGCAGCGTCCTATCAGATTCCTCATCATAGATGGGTTTGTTCAACGATACGTAGGAGTTGAGGGGGATGTGCTTTTGGCGAGTCGCTGTCTTGATGGCAGTAATGATCTGCCGAGTAATGCACAGTTCAGCAAAGGCACGAAAGGAAGCCAATTTGTCGGACCTAAAATCCCTGATGGCCTTGTATAAGCCGATCATTCCTTCTTGAATGATATCTTCTCGATCGGCCCCGATAAGAAAATACGAGCGTGCTTTCGCCCGAACAAAATTCTTATACTTATTGATCATATACTCCAGCGCAAGTTCATCGCCTTCTCTTACAAGCCCGACTAATTGCTCGTCTTCCAGGCCTACATAGCCCTCGTACAACTTACGCTGCGCCTGACTGCTCAAACATATCGCCTCCACCCGGTCATTTTTGCCTGACAGAGATTGACTCTGTGCCTCAGCACAAGAGCTTCATCCCTTCCCCGAGCAGAGCACCAAGGTGTCTGTAGGGGAGTGGGTCCATTTCCCTGACCTCCCTGTTCATGGAATGGAGCAATCCAAGCTTCCCCATAGGCTTGTTGCAGCCATCCTGCTAATGGGCTCAGCTTGTCCAGTGCTAACACAAAGACATTATACAATAGCACTGGGAGAGCGTCAAGAAAACAGCCTTGGACCTAGGTTTTCTCACGCCGTGCCCTCTGCCTCACTACTTCATACAGCATAACTGCTGCAGCTACAGCAGCATTCAGCGAGTTGATCTTGCCGTACATGGGCAGCCTCACCGTGAGATCGCATTTCTCTTTAGTCAAGCGGGCGAGACCCTTGCCTTCACTGCCGACCACCAGGGCTAAGGGGCCGGTCAAATCCGCTTCAAAATGGAGCATTTCTCCATCCATATCGGCCCCCACCACCCACAATCCCGCTTCCTTTACAGCTTCTATGGCCTGGGACAAATTGGTAACCCGGGCTACCGGCACGTATTCCAAGGCCCCAGCAGAGACTTTGGCGACTGTTGCCGTGAGGCCCACTGCCCGTCGCTTGGGAATCACAATA
This sequence comes from Bacillota bacterium, assembly GCA_012510855.1. Taxonomy (GTDB): domain Bacteria; phylum Bacillota; class Limnochordia; order DTU087; family DTU087; genus DTU087. Next base: position 5,474 of record JAAZHE010000060.1, read on the forward strand.
CCGTGGGCGCCGACAGCTTCCGCTGTCCTCAGTACTGAACCGAGGTTGTGGGGATCTTGGATGCCGTCTAGAATCACAAGTAGCGGCGTTCGGGCTGACTCCCAGGCATTCTCCAAAAGATCCGGTAGTTCCGCGTACTCAACGGGCTCTCGCCAACCCATCACGCCTTGGTGGGCTCTGGTCCGGCTTCTTTTGTCGAGCCACTCACGATCTTTCCATTCAACGGGAATACCAGCTGCCGAGGCTAGCTCCACAATCTCCTGCAGGCTCCGTTCAGAGCCCTTAGCTAAAACCAGCCTGTCCAGTTTTACCCCGGCCCGGAGGGCCTCCCGCACTGGGTTCTTGCCTTCGATCTGTTCTCTTTCTCCCGACATCTCAGACTCCCTTATCTGTGCCCCGTTCTTCTCCAGATAGGTCTACTTCTACAGCCATTGAGAGAAGCTCCCGCAGTCTATCCAGTTCCCCTGCAAGGAATAAATAACCAACCAATGCCTCCAGCCCGGTGCTCAGCCTATAATCTGCCACCGTTGCACCCTTGGGAACGCCGCTCTTGGTATTGCGGCCGCTCCTGACAATCTCTTTTTCTCCCTCTGTTAGGGCCGGCTCCCAGACTTCTAGAATACGGGCTTGACTGCCGGCATTAACCCAATGCACTACTTCCTTATGCAAAGCAGCCATGCGGCGGCTTCCGGCCTGCACCAGCTGCATGCGGATCCAAAGCTCGAATACTGCATCACCGATATATGCTAAAACTAAAGGAGGCAGCAGAGCCGGATCTGTCTGTAAAAAACAACCTTTCTCCGCACCTACTAAACCCTTGAGCCTCCTCAAATCCTCCGGCAAATCCGCCAGAGAGTCCCTTTGATCTGCCAAATCAAACCCACCCCGCGCCATTTCCTTAAAGAGCAGCTGTTATCTAAGACCTATAGACCTCATCCCACTGGGGGAGGAACTACAGCTTCCAGCGGGTTCCAACGGGCGAATCTTCCAGCTTTACGCCCAGCTTGCCCAGCTCATCCCGGATGAAATCTGCCGTGGCCCAGTCCTTCTTGTCCCTGGCCCGCTGCCGCACCTCTACCAAAAGGTTAAGTAAAGCCTCGGTAAGCTGCTCAGTACCGGAGGTAGTAGGCTTGGGCTCTATCAGGCCTAGAATACCGCCGCCCAGCTGCTGAAAAACGGCTGCAGCCTCCCTCAGCACAGGCACGCTCTGCCGGCGCTCATCATCTGTCAGGTCTGCCACCTGCCCGTGGAAAGTGTTGACGTTCCGGGCCAATTCAAATAGCGCGGCAATGGCGGCAGCGGTGTTGAAGTCATCCTCCATAGCGGAAATAAACTTGGTGCGGGCTGACTCAACGGCCTCCGCCAGCTGTCTAATGGGAGGCACTCCGATCTCGGCTGAAGTCAGCTCTTCCCCTTGTGGGACACCCAGTCTCTCTATGGAAGCCAAGAGGTGCTTGAGGTTCTCTACGGTGTCAATGAGGCGTTCCCATCCCCGCCTTGCTTCCTCCAGTTTTTCTTCACTGTACTGCAGCGGGCTGCGGTAATGGGAAGACAGCACATAGAACCGGATTACCCCGGCAGAGTACTTGGTCAAAAGGTCGGTCAGGGGTGTAAAATTCCCGAGGGACTTGGACATTTTTTCATCTTTGACCTGTAGAAGACCGTTGTGCACCCAGCAGCGGGCAAAGGGAGGTTCGCCGGTATAGGCCTCCGACTGGGCGATTTCATTCTCATGGTGGGGGAAAACCAGGTCCACTCCACCGCCATGGAAGTCAAAACCATTACCCAAGTATTTGAGGGACATGGCCGAGCATTCTATATGCCATCCTGGCCGTCCTTTGCCCCAGGGGCTGTCCCAGGCGGGCTCACCAGGTTTAGCGCTTTTCCACAGGGCAAAATCCATTGGGTGACGCTTCCGTTCATCCACGGCCAGCCGAACGCCGGCCTCTAGTTCCTCCAGCTGCTGCCCCGACAGCTTGCCGTACTCGGGGAATGAAGTGATATCAAAGTACACATCGCCATCCACCGCGTATGCATGGCCCTTTTCGACGAGTCTCTCGATCATATTTATTATGGCCGGAATCTCCTGGCTTACCCTGGGATAGAGGTCTGCCCGCTTAACACCCAAGGCATCCATGGCTTCAAAATACTCCTCAATGTAGCGCTGGGAGATCTCGAAGACATCTTCTCCTGTAGCTTGAGCCCGGGCGATGATTTTATCATCTATATCGGTGAAATTTTGAATCAGCCGTACTTTGTATCCTCGGAACTCCAGAAAGCGGCGTATTGCATCCCAAATAATGGAAGGGACAGCATGACCCAAGTGACTCTCATCATATGGAGTGATTCCGCAGACATATATGGAAACATGACCTGGGTCACGGGGAACGAAGGGTTCCTTTTTCCGAGTCAACGTATTGTAGATCTGAATGGCCATGGCTATCTCCCTCTCTCCCGCGGCACAGCCGCTAACTTCTTCCTATATCCTAACATAGTCTCCCACAAATGCATAGATGTTGTGCTGACCAGACAGTGGCCACTAGGATCAAGAGCGCATATGGTAAAGGAGATTGCTACAGTCTTCACTTTACCGCATCATTGGAGGGATGTCCCATGACGTATCAATTGCACAGCCCGTGGAATGAGCTTCTTAGGCCTCCATGGGTGGGCCGTCAGCCGAAACCCCGCTTTACCGGACTGACCATGGTAATCGATAAGGGCATGGATTTGGTGACCACCGAGCATTGGCTGTCACTGGCTGCCGACTACGTAGATTTTATCAAACTGGGATTTGGAACTGCTCCCCTGTATCCCGCGGAACAGCTCATCAAGAAAATCTCTTTAGCAAAGTCCTACGGTGTCGATATCTACCCGGGCGGCACTCTCCTGGAGGTGGCGGTTCTCCAAGGGAAAACCGAGGAGTTCCTCGCCTTGGTCAAGGAGCTGGGCTTTACTTATGTTGAAGTCTCAGCTGGAACCATCGACATTTCACCATCCCACAGACGCCAGATTATTACCGAGGCTCACACCTTGGGGTTAGGCGTATTAACGGAAGTGGGCAAAAAAGATACTGAGGCGCCCTTTGAACCTAAAGCCATTGCCCGTCAGATACAGGAGGATCTGGCTGCCGGTGCCTACAGGGTTATTGTCGAAGCCCGGGAATCGGGTCGGGGAATCGGCATCTACGACAATACAGGACACATCCGCAACGATGTTCTGGAAGCCATTCTCGACGGGGTCACTCGTCCGGAAAGCATCATCTGGGAGACACCTTTAGTCTCCCAACAGAAGGAGCTCCTAATCAAGCTGGGACACAGCGCAAGTCTGGGCAATATCCAGCCCGGCGATGTCTTGGCCCTGGAGGCCACCCGGCTAGGAATGCGGTCTGATACCTTGCGATTCAACATGGAGGAGGTGACTGTCGGTGCCCACGCCGAGACAGCGACTGTCCCTTGATTGGATTGCAGTTTTGACAGCTTTATCGATTGCTGCCCTGGCCAAAGTCCAGCTGCTGCCGTATATCCCCTGGTAGGGCGGTTTTCATCAGTGCAGGAGGTTTCAAGTCATGAATCAGCTGGAAGAAAACATGTCCAACAGCGGAGCACTTGCAGAGGTTAACCCGGCACCCCTGAAGCAGGGACTGCGGTTTATTCCCGGAATAGCGCTGCTGTTCGCCATCGGCTACCTGGGGAAAATAGCTGCACAATATGTTCCCCACATGGAATACGTCATATTTGCCATCGCCTTTGGCGCACTAATCTCCAACACAATCTCTCTGCCTAGAATCTTTGTCCCCGGCGTGCGTACCTATGAATTCTGGCTCAAGGTCGGAATTGTGTTAATGGGTGCCAAGTTCTCCATGTCCAGTGTCATCCACATTGGCAGTACCGGTGTCGCTCTGGTTCTCATCGAAATCTGCTTGGCGGTCTTTGTGGCTCGGCTGCTCTCCAAATGGGCGGGACTTTCAGATGGATTGGGGAGTCTCATCGGCGTGGGCAGCGGTATCTGCGGAGTATCCGCCATCATCGGGGCAAGCGGTGCCATCAATGCAACGGAGGAAGAGGCCAGCTACGCCATCGCCACGGTGCTTATCTTTGGAGCCATGGGCCTTGCGGTTTATCCTATTATCGGCCACTTAACCGGCATGACAGACACCATGTTTGGTTATTGGGCTGGACTGACAGTGGATAATACCGCAGAAGCAGTTGCTACGGGCATGGCTTTCTCCGAAAGGGCCGGAGAGATCGCCACCTTAGTTAAGTTATCACGGAATGCTTTGATGGGTTTTGTGATCCTCTTCTTTGCCTTGCTCCACGCCAAGCAGGGGATCACCCAGGACATTGAGAACAAGGGGGCTTTTCTTTGGTCCAGGTTTCCCAAATTCGTCTTGGGATTCCTCTTTTTGTCCTCACTGAAAACCATCGGGTTCTTCACGGCAAATCAGGCCCAGCTCCTGACCAACCTTTCCAACTGGGCTTTCCTGCTCACCTTCGCCGGAGTGGGGCTTTCTCTGCAGCGAAGTCGCATGCGGGCAGGTTTAAGACCCTTTGCTGTGGGACTTGGTGTCGAAGTGCTGGTGGCCATCGTCACCTTCGTAATGGTTCATGCAGTACTGGCTTAGAAGCCCATCCACCCGCTAAGGCAGCAGCACCAGCACCCTGGGCAAGACTGCTGCCTTTGTCTTTCCATCCTCGAGTCCTTAACGGTTTGCCCTGGTGGCGCTATCCCAAGAAGCTCCCTCTGCCCCCAGCTGCCAGATTGACTTACCCCGCGGCCGCCTAACTGCCCAGTCAGCAGGCCCATGACAGGCGCGTCGAGGAAGCGGACAAGCTTTTGGGGGCAGCATTTTTGCAAGGCCGAGGGAATAAGCTGGGGATGGGGAGGGATTGCCGGGTGTTCCACGACTTGTGCCTGTTGTTCTTACTCTTTCTGGGATTAATCGGAGACAACTACCTTGTTTCCGTCTCCTCAGCCGGCCTTTTACTGATTAGGCTCCTGGGCATTGATGGGATCTTGCCTTACCTGGAAGGGCCCGGCCTGCGGGCAGGCCTCACCCTCCTCATCCTCTCCATCTTGACACCCTTTGCTGCAGGAAAGCTGACCAGCAAAGATCTCATCGGCGCCTTTGTTACACCCCAGGGCACAGCTGCCATCCTCGGGGGCATTGCTGGAGCGTACCTCGGCGCCAAGGGACTCAACCTTTTAAGAGCCCATCCCGAGAGCATCACTGGGCTGGTTATCGGCACCATTATCGGGGCCACTTTTTTCAAAGGCATTCCAGTAGGTCCCTTGGTGGCGGCGGGCATGGCCGCGCTGCTGGTGGAGATCTTCGGGCGTTAGCTTAGCCGTTGCTAGGGCTTCAGCCGCTAGCAGTTGTGCGGCAGTTCTTATTCAGTCTCAGCCCGGCAGCAATCTCCTCACGGCGCCCGCGGCAAAGGATAGGAACTGCTCCAAAAGGCGGGCCAAGAGGTCCAAGAGCTGCTGCAGCCAGGTAGCCAAGGAGCCCCTCAACCCCGTTTGCTGGCCAGCCAGTTGGCTGACGCTGTCGGATACTTGCTGAAGCTGTTTTTCCAAGTCATCCAGCCAAAGGTCCAGTCTTTGCGGTTTCGACATCAGGGAAGCAATTCTCCCTATATCCCTTTCCGACAAGCTTATATCTAGCTCGCCGGCTATGCGGCGGATGGCGTCGATGATTTGCTCCCTTTCGGTGAGCTTGCGGTCAACTACCTCCCGCTTGACCATCTCAATCAAGCGACCCGCGTCTTCCTGGCCGATGGATTCCCCCACTTCCCGGGTGATGTACAGCTCCTCCCCCGCCAACTCCTTGGCACTGCGGGACAGCTCTTGCCCTGCCGCTGCCTCGAAGGCCTTAAAGATGCCGGTCAAAGCGGCGGTGCCCGAAACCGGTACCGGCGCAGCCACTATCACTTCGGCGTCCCGCACCCCCGCGGTGACCAGGGCCTGGGCAAACATCCTCCCTGTCACCCAGGTGATGTTGTGGGTAGATATCTTAAGGCCGCTACCTGCCTCCAGGGGACGCACATAAGCCGATGACACGGCCCGTGTTCCTAGATAGGCGGCAGGAACCGTCTTTCCCAAGAGGGCATGTTCCTCGGCATTGGTCACCAAGAGCTCCCGGGTAATGTCACCGGGCTGAATACCCATGACCTGAGCGACCTTGGTTCTTTCCGACATCGACAAGTCCGCTCCCCATGTTACAACTCCGCTGGCAGCGGCTGCAGCTGTGGCAAAGTAAAGCGGCAAGACCACTGAAGCGAGAATCCCGAAAACCAACCTGACTGCCGCCGTTTCCACAGTCTTGATGCTGACTCGAACCATCAGATCACCCTCCCCGACCCCATTACTTCCAGCTTTACCGGGCCGATGCCCTGTTCTTTCATCCCCAGGGCAATTGCAGCTCCTTTGGAGAGATCTATGACCCTGCCTTCCACATAGGGGCCCCGGTCATTGATGGTCACAACCACGCTGCTGCCGTTGTGCAGGTTGGTAACCCGCACCCGAGTGCCGAAGGGCAGATAGCGATGGGCAGCAGTCAGAGCATCACTGTCGAAAACCTCACCGCTGGCCGTAACCTGCCCATGAAACCCCTCACCATACCAAGAGGCCGTGCAGAAAGCGGTAATTACCTCATCAGTTTCCTTATCCAAGACATACTCGGAAGGGACCGGTCCACAGCCAAGGGCCCGCCGCATGTTGTTGGCCCAGACCTTAGCCAAGAGATATTGGGTGGTATAGTTGAGCCTGGCATGGTCAGCATCCACCGTTACGATCAAATCTCCCCGCCAGCTGACAGCGATATTTCCATTGACTACATCCGGCAAAATGGAATCGGGCAGGTAAGCATCTCCTGTGCAAGAAGCCAACCGGCCACCGATGATGGCTGCCCGTTGAAAAGGGCTAAGACCCCCGGCACTGGTTCTTACCCTCAGGACAACTTGACCGTTGATGAGAACCTCTCCTACCTCCCGGCCTGCAACCCGGGCTTGACGGACACCGATGCTCTCACTGGCCATCACTGTATCTCCTACAAGATACAACCCGCCAACCAACCTGCCTCCAAGAGAAGCTATCAAGAACAAGACAAGAAACAAGCTGACAACCCTTTTCAATTGCAAAACCCTCCTCTTCACCCAACTACTGCCATGTATCTGTAGTATGGTTAAAAAAGGAGGGTTCCATGCACTAAGAAACTCCATTGGGTATGTGCCTTGTTAGGCCAACACCACCGCGGCAGCCTGAGCGATTATGCCCTCGCCCCGGCCTGCGGGCCCCAAACCCTCTGAGGTAGTGGGCTTGATGCTCACCTGCTGGATGTTAAGCTCTAAGGCGGCGGCGATGTTCCTTCGCATCTGGGCAATGTACGGAGCTAATTTGGGCCGTTCGGCGATGATCACACAGTCGATATGGGATATGGTAGGTTTAAAGGACTGGCTGGAAGCCAGGATCTTACCCACCTCCCGCAGCAGTTCCAGACTGTTGGCTCCCCGCCATTGGGGATCGGTATCGGGAAAATGCTGACCGATATCCCCTAAGGCCATTGCTCCCAGCAAGGCATCCATCACCGCATGAAGCAGCACATCGGCGTCAGAGTGACCTAAGAGGCCTTTTTCGTAAGGGATATCCACACCCCCTAGAATCAGGGGACGGCCCTCCACCAGCTGGTGAACGTCATATCCCCATCCCACCCGGGGTCTTGGAGAATCTGAGCTTTCCTCTTCAGATCTCTCCTCAAGAGCTGCGCCCAGCAAGGCCTGGGCGATCACCAAGTCCTCGGGAGTTGTCAGCTTGATGTTCCGGTAGCTGCCCTCCACCAGCTTAACCGGGTGGCCCAGTTCTTCCACCAGCACACAATCATCGGTGCCCACATAGCCCCGGGCTTGGGCCTCTAAATGTGCCTCTTTCAACAGTTCATACCGAAAAGCCTGGGGAGTCTGGATGGCCCAAAGCCTATCCCGGGGCGGGGTGGATGTGACAAACCCAGCCTCATCACTGACCTTGATAGTGTCTTTGACCGGCACCGCTGCCCCTGCCGCCCCGTGTTTCCGGGCGGCCTCAATGACCCGGCCAATCACCGCCGGTTCTACCAACGGTCTGGCTCCATCGTGTACTACAACTATTTCTGTGGCAGGATCAAGCTGGATTAGGCCTGCCCAAACCGATTCTTGGCGGGTATCGCCTCCCACTATGATCCCAACTACTTTGCCGATGGCATAGTCTTCAACCACCTGCTGAGCCAAGGAGATTTGCTCTTTTCTTGTCACCACAATAATCCCATCAACGGCCTCGGCATCAGCTAAAGCCGTTAAGGTATGGGCCAGGACAGGCCTATCTCCGACTAGGGCAAACTGCTTTCCCGGACCCTGGAGGCCCATTCGCATTCCTCTTCCTGCTGCCGGTACAATGGCTATTACCAGTCCCATTCTACCTCCACTCCCCCGTTTCTTAGAAGCTTAGTGGTCTATCCCCAAGGTCTTTCCCCATGTTGGCAACTAAAAGGGCCCCGCTGATCCATCCAGCGAGACCCTTTCTTCTACCAACTATGACCAGCTTATGATTGGTTACAATGCCTTTTCCATGGCCTTGGGCTTGGCAAAAATCATTCTTCCGGCGGCTGTCTGCAGGACGCTGGTGACCATAACTCCGACGTCTTCTCCGATGTATTTCCGGCCGCCATCTACCACGATCATAGTACCATCATCTAAGTAAGCTACACCTTGTCCTTGTTCTTTTCCGTCCTTGATCACATGGACAACCATTTCTTCTCCCGGCAAGACTATGGGTTTCACAGCATTAGCCAGTTCGTTGATGTTGAGTACCGGTATTCCCTGCAGTTCTGCTACTTTGTTTAAGTTGTAATCGTTGGTTATCACTTTGGCACCCAACACCTTGGCCAACCGGATCAGTTTGGTATCGACTTCGGCTACATCATCAAAGTCCCGGTAATCGATCTTGATGGTGATTCCTGGCTCTTTCTGCATCTTATTGAGAATGTCCAATCCCCGTCTTCCTCGGTTGCGCTTGAGCACGTCGGAGGAGTCGGCGATGTGCTGCAGCTCCTCTAACACGAAGCCAGGGACAACCAATGTACCTTCAAGGAATCCTGTGCGGCAGATATCCGCGATCCTGCCATCGATGATAACACTAGTATCCAGGATTTTGCAGGATACCTTCTGTCCAAACAAGCGCCGCTCCCGCCCGGTGTGCTTATCCACCGAACGGGGAAACAGATTGAACAAATGCAATAATTCCTCTTTTTTCTTGACGGCCACGGTCATTGCTACATATCCTACAGATAAGGTCACGATTAGGGGAACGTATTCTCCGATGATCGGTACATGATCAGGGATAGGAAGAGTAGCTAGGATTCCGATGAGCAATCCGATAACCAAGCCCACGGCACCGACGATGAGGTCATAGGGCGAAGTCCGATTTAGGCTGGTAATGAGTCGGCCCATGGCCTGCTCTAGTCTGTCAATAATCCGGGGGCCGATTATGAAACCGAGGACAGCACCCGCCACCGATGCCGATAACAAAACCCGACCACTATTAGCCGCCGGGCCAAGCCATAACCCCTCATTCAATAAATACGCAGCTGTCTGACGCAGGATGCCAGCACCCATGAGGATAAACACCAGCTTCAAGATTATCCTATACATATTTTGTCACCTCCTTTACTCAGTCTGTCCCAAAACCATCCGAATAATTACCAGTACACCTTCAAGACCTGCATATATATTTATCCATAGTGCCCGGGACAAAAACGCGCCAGGTCATACCTGACGCATTATCCAAGACACTCTTCTATGAGTTCTTCGATCTCTTCCTCTGTCGCGTCTTGAGCCAACACTAATTCGCTGATGAGAATCTGCTTAGCACTATCCAGCATCTTCTTCTCACCAGTCGACAGGCCCTTTTCTGCATCTCTGATAGCCAGGTTTCGAACAACCTCAGCTACTTCAAAGATATCGCCGGAACGGATTTTTTCCATATTGGCTCGATAGCGTCTGTTCCAGTTAGAAGACATCTTACTCTTCTTGCCCCTGAGGATCTCGATAACCTTTTTGACTCCCTCTTGGTCTATGATCTCCCTCAATCCGACTTCCTCGGCGTTTTCCATGGGGACCATGACCTGCATCTCACCGATGGGAAGCTTCATGATATAATACTTCTGCTTGTTGCCCAGAACTTCTCGCTCTTCAATAGCCTCGATGACACCAGCTCCGTGCATGGGATAAACCACTTTATCACCGATATTAAACACCAAAGGGACCTCCAATCTATAGCCTATATGGCTATACGAACCCTACTTTATTGTAGCATCAAACGCCAGGAACTGTCAATCCCTGCCCTTTTCTAGGGTTTACGAGCAAAATCGCCACATTAAGCCAGATTTCGTACCTTTTCATCGGTCCCCTAAATGTGCCGGTCCAATAGCACCTGCTCCCGCAGCCGCCGCAGACCTTCCTGAATAGCCTTAGCCCTCACCTCGCCGATGCCTTCCACGTCATCCAGCTCTTCGGTACTGGCCGCCATAATGTTAGGGAGCCTGTCAAAAGCGCCAATAAGGTTCTCGATGACAGGCATGGGAAGTCTTGGAATCTTAGTGAGAATACGATACCCTCTGGGAGTCACAGGTGTATCGAGACTGCCGATACCGCCACTGTAACCCAATGCCCGGGCAATCTGGGATAAATCCAGGAGTTCCTCGGCGTTCCAATGCCCCAAGGATTCCCAGACCTGATCCGCTGTCTCTTCCTTGCCGGGGGCCAGATAGTCTTTTACCACCAAAGGCCCCTGGTCCTTGATATCCACCATGAGCTCTTCCAGCTGCATATTGACGAGGCGTCCCTCAGTGCCCAGTTCCGACACGTATTTCTCGATTTCGCCGGCTATCCGCTCTACCATCTGGGCCCTCTGCAGCACTTGGGCGACATCAGTCAAGGTGACCAGGTCTTCAAATTCAAGGGCACTGATGTTGGTCAATCCCTGTTCCAGCACACTCTTGTATTTCTCCAGAGTCTGCAGCGCCTGATTTGCCTTGGTCAGGATTACGCTCAAATCCCGCATTACGTATTTAAAATTGCCTTTGTAAAGTGTGATGACGTTACGGCGCTGGGAAATAGAGATAACCAGCTCCCCTGTCTGCTTTGCCACACGCTCAGCAGTGCGGTGCCGGGTACCGGTTTCAAAGGTTGGGATCAAAGGATCCGGATTGAGCTGGGCATTGGCGTAGAGAATCCGCTTGGCATCGCTGCTAAGGACAATCGCCCCATCCATCTTGGCAAGTTCGTATAAGGCCGTGGGGCTCATCTCAGTATCAATGCGTAAGCCTCCATCAACCAGATCCAGCACCTGTTCGCTATCGCCCACTACAATGAGAGCACCGGTACGGGCCCTGAGGATGTTCTCCAGGCCCTCGTACAGCATGGTTCCCGGAGCCAGCATCCAGACTGTTTTGAGCATTTGCTCATCTGCAGTTGACCGGGCATCCTTCATGGTCGTCCCCCCTTATCCTAGGCATTTCTTTGATGTTCAAAACGGGGCAGGGCCAGCTCCAGGCTTTGGGCCAAGGAACGGGCAGCCACCAGCTCCAGCTGCAGATCGGCGCCAGCCGCCGATTGGTACACTCTAGCGGGGACAATAGCTCGCTTAAAGCCTAACTTGGCCGCCTCCGCAAGGCGGACATCGCCGTAGGGTACACTTCTCACTTCACCGGCTAGACCGATCTCCCCTATAATTATGGTATCGGCATCCACAGCCCGATTGTACAGACTGCTGCCCACCGCCACCGCCACTGCCAAGTCCGCTCCCGGCTCATCGATTCGCGCTCCGCCGGCCACATTTACGTATACGTCTTGGGTCTGCAGCTGTAAACCGCAGCGCTTCTCCAAGACCGCCAAGATCATGGCCAGCCGTCGTGAATCAATACCGGTAGATTGGCGCCTCGGAGTACCACCGAAGGGGCTGGGTCCCACTAGAGCCTGAACCTCCACCAAAAGCGGTCTAGTACCTTCCATACAGGCAGTCACTACTGAGCCTGGGACCCGCCGGGGGCGTTCTTCCAGAAAGAAAGAAGAAGGATTCTCTACGGCTTCCAAACCCCGGCTTCCCATCTGAAACACACCTATCTCGTTGGTGGATCCATAGCGGTTCTTCACTGCCCTGAGGATGCGAAAGTTGGCCCGGCGATCCCCCTCGAAATACAGAACCGTGTCTACAGCGTGTTCCAGTACCTTAGGGCCGGCAATGGAGCCGCCTTTATTCACATGTCCGACTAGAAAAGTTGGGATGTGCCCTTCTTTGGCAGCGGCAATAAGCCGAGAGGCTGTTTCCCTCACCTGGGCTATGCTTCCCGGCGCAGAATCGAGACCCGGATGTACCATGGTTTGGATGGAATCAATAATGCACAAAGCCGGTTTGAGCTGGGCTGCATGTGCGATAACTGCCTCTACGTCTATCTCAGTGAGAATCAATAATGAATCCTGCCAAATGCCCAGCCGCTCGGCCCGCAGTCTGATCTGGGGACCGGACTCTTCACCGGAAACGTAAAGAACCAGCTGACCGCCGGCTGCCAGATGGCCGGCAACTTGCAGCAGTAAGGTGGACTTACCTGCTCCGGGCTCACCGCCTACCAATACGACACCACCGGGGACTATACCTCCACCTAGAACCCTATCTAATTCAGCAAGTCCTGTTGATTGGCGATGTTGGGAAATGACGTCAAGCTGGGAAAGCGGCGTTGGACGGGAATTAGTCCGTTTCGCCCCAGAGGCAGAGACAGCAGGAGTACTGCTTTGAGGTGGCTGAAACTCCTCCACCAAAGAGTTCCATTCTTGGCAGCCAGGGCACCTTCCAAACCACTGCATCGTCTCATGGCCGCAGTTGTAACAGACGTATTTCTTTCTGAGCCTGGCCATATACTTCCCCCACGAAATGATCCAGCAAATCATTTTAAGTATAGCATTCCTGGCAGTATATATCAATTTTCGGGGTAAGTCCCGACAAATCAATTAGTTTCGCAGTGAAGGCCAAGAACCAGGCAGAGTGCTGATGGCAATAGGCGCGAAGCACCGCAAAATTCCCGATGCTTCGCGCCTTGAGCGCTGTCAAATCTTTACACCTTACACCTTGGCCAGCTGCTCCTTTTTCTTGAGAAAGACCAACTCGCCGTTCTCAGCACCGACATAGATCATATCACCTTCTGTGAAGGTTCCCTTGAGAATCTCCTCTGAAAGCGGTGTTTCTATAAGCCGCTGGATAGCTCTCCTCAAGGGTCGGGCACCGAAGTCCGGATCAAAGCCCTCATCAATGAGGATTTCCTTGGCCGCATCGCTGACGGTAATAGCCATGCCATGATCCTGCAGCTGCTTGCGCAGATCTTTAAGCATAATCTCCACGATATCCTTGATATGCTCCTTGTTCAGGGCGTGGAACACTATAATCTCATCGATCCGGTTGAGAAACTCCGGCCGGAAAGTCTTCCGCAGCTCATCGGTAACCAGTCTTTTCATATCCTGATAGCTGCTTTCTTCATCAACGTCAATTCGGAAACCTATGCTGCTGCCGGTCCGCTGGATCTGATGGGCCCCCACGTTGGAAGTCATGATCAAGACGGTGTTGCGAAAGTCTACCGTCCTACCCTTGGCATCGGTCAGACGGCCGTCCTCTAGAACCTGCAGCAGTATATTGAAGACTTCAGGATGTGCCTTCTCGATCTCGTCAAACAGCACCACTGAATAAGGACGCCGCCGCACCCTTTCGGTGAGCTGACCTGCTTCTTCATAACCTACATATCCCGGAGGTGCTCCTATCAAGCGGGAGACGGTATGGCGCTCCATATACTCCGACATATCCAGCCG
>JAAZHE010000061.1 GCA_012510855.1 Bacillota bacterium
AGGGCGCGTAGAACTCCTTCCACACATTGGTAAAGTGGAACAGGAAAGCCAGCACTATGACGGGTCGGGCCAGAGGAATCATGATTCGATACCATATCTGGAACTCTGAACATCCATCAATTTTAGCCGCATCACTCAGCTCAAAGGGAATACCTCGATACATCTGGGTAATAAGGAAGATGCTAAAAGCGTTGCCAAACCAATATGGCAGCCACAGGGGAATAAAGGTTCCCAAGGCACCCAGGCGGTGCCACACAAGGTACAGGGGAATCATGTAAACAGCCCCAGGCAGCATCATTGTTGCCAGCGTAATACCAAACAAGAGGTCCCTTCCCGGCCACTTGAGCCTGGCGAATCCGTAGGCTGCCAAAGAAGACGATATTGCGATCCCCGCGCTGCCTAAGGTGGCGATGTAAAGGGTATTGCCAAAATACCGCCAGAAGGAGATCCACTCCAAAGCCTTAGTATACGGCTCGAAGGTTATGGGCCAGGCCAAGAGTTTCGGCGGCACCGCAAAGACAGCTTCGGTCGTCCTAATACTAGTTGAGATCATCCAAAAAATAGGGAAGACAAATACCAGCCCAACTAGTGCCATTAACACTCCTCGAGCGATTTGCCCTCTTCTATTCCGCGGCATAGTATACCAACTTCCTTCCAATGGTCATCACGAGCCATGTAGCCAAAGCAATTCCCAAGAACAACATCCAAGCGAGGGCACTAGCATAGCCCATGTCGTACTGCTTGAATGCCACTTCGGTGATGTACATGGTGTAGAATGTGCTGGCATAGTTAGGCCCTCCCGGTGTCGAATAGGCTCCCACTCCGGCCGTTAGGGCATAGGGGATGTCGAAAATCTGAACCACCCCAATGATCTGCATAATCAAGTTGTACAGGATCACCGGCGAGATCATCGGCAAAGTGATATGCCAAATCTGTAGAAACTTGCTGTCCGTCTCAAGTCTGACTGCCTCATATAACTCTGTCGGCACAGACTGGATACCAGCTAGGTTGATGAGCACCATCGGTCCAAGGAGAAACATATTGACGATCCCGATAGCCGGTTTAATCCAGGTAGTTGTAGTCAGCCATGGAGGTCCCTCGAGACCAATCGCCCCCAGCAGATAGTTGATTATGCCGAACTCCCCATTGTACATCCACTGAAAAACTAGACCCAGCACCACCAAAGGAACCGTCGCCGGCAGGTAAACTAGGGAACTCAATGCCTTTGTCCATTTCAGCCCGCTTAGAGCCAGCGCCAATACTAGACCCAAAATGAGATTCAGTGGGATCATGACTGCGGCGTACACAAGGGTATTACGGAGCACAATACCAAAGATGCTGTCTCCCATAGCAAACTGATAGTTCTCCCAGCCGATCCAGAAGGGTCTGGACAAAAGATTGTAATCGGTGAAGCTGTAGTAAAGGGACACCGCTAAGGGGTAAATCAGAAAGACTGCCATTCCCAACAGCCAAGGCGAAGTAAAGGCAACGCCTAGGAGCAGCTCTCTGTTTTTTAGCTTTAGTTTCATGGACAATCACTCCTGGTGATCTGTGGGGGCTGCACAGTGACAGCCCCCATTTAGTTCAAATCGTATTACCGGCCCTGACTCCTCTTATACCGAGTCAGCTCCCGCTGCAGCTGCTGGAAGGCCCTCTGCAGATTGGCTTCAGCATCGCCATCAAGCACCATGGCTTGTTCGTAGACCCTGCCCAGTTCTCGCTGCAGCTGCTGGAAGATCGGAATCTCGGGAACCAGCACAACGTTGGGCGTATTCATCAGGTCAATGTGCTGCCGGATATACCGGTTGGGGCTGCCGGCAATGAACGCTTCTCCACCGTAATCCTTCCGAACAGGTACCCGACCGTGAGCGGCAGGATAGGTACCATTGTTCAAGAGCTCCTGGCCTTCGGGGCTGTTCAGGAACTTGATAAACTCGAAGGCTTCATCAGGATGCTTGGAACCCTTGGGGATATAGATCAAGTCTGCATCTACAAATACTGTCGGTCCATTGGCAGCCCGCTCAGCAACTGCCGGCCAAGCGGCAACACCAGCATCCAGGTCTGGAGCATACATTTGGATGTGCATATCCATCCAGGGGCCCATGAAGGTCATGACGGTCTTGCCGGTAAAGAACGGCACTTTGGGAGTTCCCCAACCGCCAAAGGTGGACTCAAATTTCTGCAGCTTGTCCACACCATACTGTCTGGCCCAGTCCTCTACCCACCGATAGAACTTGAGGAGATTGGGATCATTCACCAGCTCCTGGTTTTCCTCATCCCAGAACTTGGCATTGAACCAGGCGGGCCATCTCCAGTTGGACCAAGACATTCCGTCTTCTCTGAAGTGGAATCCGATCCTCTCTAGATCGCCATTGCTGGCAATTCGGGTAACCTTCTTGGCCACCATATCCAGTTCATCGATGGTAACCGGAGGAGCCTCAGGATCCAACCCGCTTTCAGCAAAGGCTGTCTTGTTGTAATACATTATCCAGCTGTGCCCGGTGGTAAACAATCCGTAGAGCTTACCCTTAGAAGTACCGCTCTCCCAGAAACCGGGGAGGAAATCGTCGGGACCAATCCCGGCAGCAGCAGCGTAGCTGTCAAGGGGGATCAGCTGATCATTGGCTGCCAAGCTATGCATTTCCCAAATCCAGCCGCCAACTACATCAGGCACTTCACCTGATACAATAGCGGTAATGGTTTTCTGGGCCAGGTCAGAAACCGGCACATACTCAACCTCAATGGCATCTTGCCTGCGGTTGAACTCTTCTACGACTTTCAGGATCGGCACTGCTTCCTCGCCGGTCCACTTTTCCCAATAGACGATTTTTGTCTTGGCAGCAACTGCAGTAGACAGAGCCAATACTAGCGCAGCTACTAGGACAATCTGCAGCGACTGTCTTCTCATCTCATTTTTCCTCCTTTGTTTAGTGTTTGTTTAGCGATAAGACTGCAGATCTCAATTGTTCTCTCAAGAAAGGCCGTCCTCCCTCCTTCCTCAACTGCCAATCTCTGTAGTAACTTGCGCCAGCTGCCGATATCGCTGGAACCCTTCCTCGTAGACCCGGTGGCGGTTCATGTCAGGCTCGATGACCCCGGCGGTCTTGACAGACCTTCCAATGAGTTCATCTAAATCTTCACCGGTGACACCGGCCTGAGCCAGCAGAGCAGCTCCAAAGCTGCTGGTTTCTGATTGATCGGTGTACTCTACTGGCATGCCAAAGACATCGGCAACTGTTTGCCTAAAATATTTATCCTTTAGACCACCACTACCAGCGCGGATCACCGTAGGTTTCTCAGTCAATGTAGAGAGTACGTCATAGCAGTCCCTGAGGGCAAAGGCAACTCCTTCGACAACAGCCCGAAATAGATGTTCTTTTCCCTGCTCCGCCCGCAAGCCCCAAAAAGATGCCGTGAGTCGTTCATTCATATGGGGAGTCCTTTCACCTACTAAATAAGGCAGAAAGTACAAGTCCTCTTGACAGGCAATAACATCCGCCGATGAGGCAAACAGAGATGAAATCCCGTTAACCCCCTGGATCTCCATGATCCTGCTGATCCAGCTCATGGATAATCCCGCTGCGAGTATCGCTCCCATGACATGCCATGACTTGCCGTCGGCATGGAGCATTGTATGCAACCGCCCATTTGGATCAAAGGCATAGCGATCCAGAAGCTGAAACACTTGACCACCGGTGCCCACATTTACTAGAAGCTGTCCTGAGTTGATGATGCCGATTCCCATGGCACTTGCCTGCAGATCCCCGCAGCCCGTTGCAACTGGAATACCTTCTTGCAGTCCCAGGGCATCAGCTGCGCCGGATAGGAGCATTCCAGCTACCGCAGAAGACCGTATGATCCTGGGAAAAACCTCGGGATCAAGGCCAAGATCCTCAAGCAAATCCACTGCCCATTGGGAAACCGCCGGCAAGAACGCCCCAGTGCCGCAAGCATCACTTGGGTCCATGGCCACCTCGCCGGTCAGCCGCAGTCGAATATAATCCTTGGGCGTAAGCACTACGTGGATCTTGCTGTAAATATCCGGCCGATTTCTCTTCATCCAAAGGAAACTTACCAGTAGAAAGCCAGTAGCTATTGGTCCTCCGATGAGTTCAAAGAGTCTATTTCCATATTCCCGCTTGATACTCTGTACCTCATCGGCTGCCCTAAGATCCGGCCAGAGAACTGCCGGTGCCAAGGGCTTGAGCTCGGCATCCAGCATAACGAGACCGTGCATCTGACCTGTCATACCGATGCCGGCTATAGACCGCGAGTCCTGGACCTTCCCCAGGGCTTCCCTGACACTATCTACTACCGCCTGATACCACACATCTGGGTCTTGTTCCACCCAACCAGTCTGGGGATTGAGATTATCATAGGCCGCCCGCCCAAAGCCGTGGACCTCTCCCATCCCATCGATGACAATGGATTTGGTACTGGATGTACCGATATCGATTCCGAGGTATAACTGATTCATAAATGCTTCACCATCCCTACGAACGTACAGCATCTCATCCCGACACTAGTGCATTGGTTGGCAGTTGGGAAAGGTTCTCAAAGACTTTCTTAATCACTAGAGTCCCCGCCCCTAAGAAAGCTGGTTCCACCTCTAGTTCTGATAGCTCAATAGTGGTCTCTTTTCTGAGCTCCTCAATGACCCGTTCCCTAACTACTTCCTTAATGGCTTCCAACCACGGTTCGCCAGCTTGGGCCATCTCATCCCCGAGGATGATCATGTCGGGATTATAGGCATTGATCACGTTGACAACCCCAATCCCCATGAACCGTCCCGCCCGACGCACAAGCTCCAAAGCCTCACCATCTCCAGCCTTAGCCAGTTCAAAAACGGCTTCCGCAGTTAATCGGCTGGCCGCCGGCCATCCCGCAGGCTTTTTGGCTGCGGCTATCTCCTTAGCCTGGCGGGCAAAAGCCAAACTTGAACAGTACATTTCCAGACAGCCTTTGTTTCCACAGTCGCAAACCGGCCCGTTATAGTTGATGGTGGTATGACCGATTTCACCGGCAACATTGGATTTTCCAGAGTAAATGGAACCGTTGACCAAGATACCCGCTCCAACTCCGCGGCCGGCTGCAATATAGACTAGATTATCCGAGAGCTTCCCTTTACCAAACCATCTTTCTGCAAGCACGCTTACATTGGCGTCATGCTCGATGAGGGTCGGTATTCCAAACCGCCTATGTATCATATGGACAAGGGAAATATCCCGCCAACCCGGTAAGTTGGAGATCAAAGCAATCTTGCCTTCCCTAGCCAAAAGAGGTCCCGGAGCACTGATCCCAATCCCAACGACCCGCTCCCGTGCATCGCCGCTATCCTCAAGTGTTCGGGCAATCAGTTCCTGAATCACATCAACCGTCTCTTGAACAGAGACAGTACCCAGAGTCTCATAGCAGGAGGAGATTAGTTCTCCTTTCACATTGAAAAGGCCGCATTTCACATAATGACGGGCAAATCGGACCCCAACAGCATACATGGCATTTTCGTTGATCCTCAGCGTAATTGCCCGCCGTCCTCTGCCCCTGCTGACCAACGCATCTTCATATACAATACCTTTGGCAATCAAAAGTCCAACAAGCTTTGATACCCCCGCCGGGCTTAAACCGCTTATCTCAGCCAAATCCTGTCGGCTGACGTCATCGTGATCCCTCATTATCTCGAGCAGGTGCATCAAGTTCTGATCCTGCAGGTCTATGACATTACCAGCCTTCTTCATTCCCAATACGACACTCCTGAACAGGAAACTTCATCTACGGCATGAATTATTTTAGGGCGTGTACTATCTCACACCGTTAATATTCTCGTAACAGGAAAGGATTCCTGCCATACGATGATTTTTTTGTACACCTTGGGGAGACTGTAAACCTCTGGTACGGGACATAAGAGGTGTTGCTTATCTTTGTAGCGAAAATAGGCACTAGGTTGGTACAAAGAGAGGCCGCTGTGGGATGTCAGAACCAGGCATGTTGCCTTTCGAGGATGAAACCCGCTTTGCAAGCAAGCATGAGTTTACGAGCTAAAAAGCCTTTATCCAACTGAACTGGACCTATGGAACCGTGCCTTGAAAAAAATGTCTGGCACAGTAGACTCTAGCTACCGGCATGGGAAACCATAATATAAACATATACAGCCAAAATTCTGGAAGATAGCGTGGGGAAGGAGATAATGATATGTTTGGGGCTTTCTATCGAGATTATCTATCGGAATTCATAGAGACTCTGCAACGCTTGAATGTGGATATCCTTGAGAGGATTATGAACGAACTGGAGTCGGCTAGACAAAATGGGGCCCAGGTGTTTGTCATCGGCAACGGCGGCAGTGCCGCTTCTGCTTCCCACTGGGCCTGCGATTTCGGCAAAGGGATTAATGTCGGTGAAAGCAAGCGGCTGAGAATCTTCAGCCCCATAGACAATGTCGCCCTGGGCACAGCCCTAAGCAATGATATTACCTATGATGAAGTCTTTACAGAACAGCTCAAGAACTACCTCAATCCGGGGGATTTGATTATCGGCCTTTCTGTTTCAGGGAACTCTGAGAACGTAGTTAGGGCCTTTTTGTATGGCAAGCAGCATGGCGCAAAGACTATCAGCATTACCGGCAGCGCCAGAGGCAGAATGACTGAACTAGCTGATATACCGCTGGTTGTCGAGTCTGGGAACTACGGGATTGTAGAGGATATCCATATGTTCATCGCCCATGTAATCTCACAGTATATGCGGCGGCTTTCCGCCGGTGCTGCTGCTCCTCAATCTACAATATAGAAGCATCCCGCCAATGCGATGGCCCCCCACAGGGCTATATCGTTGTGTATGCTGGAGACTTCTATTGGTGGGACCTGCACTCCCCGGGGGGTCAGATGTTCTTCGACAAATCTAACCGCCCGGGGGAGGAGCAGATCTGCACTGTTCATTACTCCTCCGCCCAAGATGACAATATCGGGATCGAAGGCGCTGATGAGATTGGCAAGACCGATACCAAGATAAAAGCCAACCTCATCGAGAATCTCCAAGGCCAACCTGTCTCCCTGCCTTGCTGCTTGAGACACTGTTTGGGCAGTAATCTTGTCTATCCCACCGGCGAGGCTAGTCATCATGGTAGCACGCCCTTGCGCCCTTTCCCGGGCAATCCGCCCAATGGAGGTGCCGGAAGCCACAGATTCAAGGCAACCCCGGCCCCCACACGTACATCTGGGACCGTTGGGGAGCACGATCATATGACCGAATTCGCCGGCTAGTCCCTGGGTACCCGCCAAAGGCACGCCATCATAGAGAGCCGCGCCGCCAATCCCGGTACTAATAGTCAGGTACAGCACTTGGCTGCAGCCCTGCCCTTTGCCGTACACAACCTCCCCCACTCCGGCGGCATTGGCATCATTATCCATAAACACCGGAATACCTGGAGCTAAACCCTCAATGAGAGAAACCAAAGGAACATTCCGGAATCCAGGGAAGTTGGGCGACGCCAGGGCAATGCGGCGGGTTGTATCGACAAAACCGCCAAAGGCTATGCCGATACCTTTAACCTTGCCGGGCACCGCCTTCAATAGTTCCCTTGTGTTGGCCATGATCTTTTCCACTGCCTGCTCGGCACCCAGCTCCGGCTCCGTGGGAACAACCCGCTTCTCCTGGAAGCTGTGGGTATTCTCCTGCACCAGTCCAAAAGCCAGTTTGGTATTACCTATGTCAATGCCTAAGAGGTAGCCTTTTTCCAAAACTACTGATCCTCCTCGAGCTCCCCAAGTTCAAGCCCTAATCCATAGCGAGCTGCTGCAATGGTTGCATAGTCTCCAATACTTTCTCCCAAGGCTGCGGGGACTATCTGACAGTGTCGGGCTGCCTCTGGCAAGGCTTCCTTGGCAATGACCTCCAGAGCACCGGGCCGGAGCAGTTCTTCACAGCGGGCATAGATGCTGCCAATCACAATGATTTCTGGATTTAACAAGTCAATCAGGATAGACAACCCTCTGCCAAGGTAGAATGCCGACTGATTCATAATCTTCTTGGCCAGACTGTCTCCTTTCATGGCTGCCTCTGCCACCAGTTTGGCGTCTAAATCATCCAGGCATTCAGGAGAAGGGCAAAAGCTGACTTCTTCTCCCCTTTCCCAGGCCCTTTTGACCTCTTCGGCAGCCATCCGGGCAATTCCGCCTCCACTGCAAAAACCCTCGAAGGAACCAGCCTTACCGTATCCTACGGGGCCTGTTTCCGCCAGGCGAATGTGACCTACCTCGCCTGCCAAGTCACAAGTACCAATGTATAGGCGGTTATCCAGGATCAGTCCTGCCCCCAGCCCTGTGCCGAAGGTCAAAAAGATCACGTTCCTGTATCCCCTGGCAGCCCCAAAATGCCACTCTGCTAAAGCACAAGCATTGGCATCGTTCATCAAGAAAGCCTGACCACCGTAGCGCTCCGTTAGCAGACTGACAATGGGCACATAATCCCAGCCCGGTAAGTTAGGAGGGCCCAATATCACTCCCTGTCTGCTGTCCAACGGTCCGCCACAGGAAATCCCGAAAACAGGCTGATGCTTTAAATCCGGGTCAAGGGCAAAAAGCTCCTCAACTGCTTCATAGATGCGCCCGAGGGTGTGTTCCAGACCCAAGTTTGTATTGGTTGCAAAGCTGATTTTATGGTTTATGCTACCGTATATAGAAGCGGAAATGACCGCGCACTTGGTGCCGCCAATATCAATCCCGATAATCTTCATACCTGGCGTACTCCTTTACTGTCTATAATGCAGCATCTAAACCGATGGACTTTCTTAGCCGCAGCTTCCCATAGGTGTAAACCACAGTTGACACACTTAGCGTATAGAGCATTAGCTGAGGCACCACATAAGCATATTATCTGGAGGGGTTCACTGGATAAGAGGGTTCCCCCTCCTCGCTCGAGAACACCGGCAGGCTGAGGATCTCCCCCACCTGCCGGTGCAAACCCCTATCCTACCGTTCAAGCAAGGGGCTTTTCCAACAAGTCTAGCTCAATAACCTCCTGGCTCTCCTCATCAGGAACAAGGAACGTCTTGATCTCAAAGGGCTCGAAATGGGTCTCCCATTCACGGGCCTGATGCCACTTAAATGTACAAGCTGTCGACTTCCCATGGGCTTCATAGGCCCGCAGGATATAGCCTTTGCCATCCTCCTGCCGCTTGATGGCAGAAACCAGGATATTGGGCTGGTCAACTGCAAACCCGGAGTAGGTTGTCGGCAAGTTCCCCCCGTGATTTGACTCTTCCAAAACCAGCATAGGCGCATTGAGCTCGAGGGCCAGCCTTGCCGGTTCAGCTTCTTGCCATTCACCCTGGTGAGGAACCAACCTGTAGGTGAATTCCTGTATCCCTTGGTCTATGAAGTGATAGAACTCTCCCGGCTCGGTCTCTCGGGGAATGTGATGCGCGTAGACTGGGCTTCTCAGAACAGTGAGCCGCATGCGATTTCCATTCACATCATAGCTGTACTTAGCATCATTGATGATGCTAAGGCCGTACCTTGCGTTCTCGCAATCTCCGGTGACGTCAAACCAGTGCAGCCCCGGTTCTTCCTCCCCGTCGGCTGGTCTTTGGATTACCCCAAAGGCAATCTCATAAGTGGGCTGCGGGTTCGACACATTGACAGGGAACTCCAGTTTAAGCACTTTATACTGGTCCCGCCAGTCGACGGTGGTCTTCACATCCACGTAAGGCAGCCCAGCATACATGGTAAACTCCTGGATGATGCTGGAGCGACCGTACTGGCTGGTAACCCTCAGAATCCCCCGCACCGGTCCATTTTCCACCTGTTCCACCTTGGCATCGATAAACCTGCCGACTTCTTGGTCAAAACGGAAGACAGCATGGCTCCAGGTGTCACTGGAATCATACATAACTACTGGCACAGCAGCGTCTCCCGCGAAGACCTCCCAGCCAGTTGTCTTGTCTACCAGCCTTTCGATATACCTTGTCCGGCGATCGATCTTTAGCTCCAGATACTCATGGGCCAGAGTATCATCTGTAACAGTGAGACCGTCGTATTTCGCCGCCGGCTTCCGATCCCGCAACCAGTAGACTGTATATCCTCCAGCTGGTACATCGGCCACAAAGGTGATTGCTTTCCGTTCACCGGGCGCAATGACAGCAGAGGTCTCAATCAGCTGGTAGGGAATTTCCTCTCCGCCGTCTGTGAACAAAGCCATTTCTTTCGGCCTCCACATTAGTTCCCCAGCTACTGGTGCCACCTGTCTGTGGCCGTGGGGATTCCAAATCACAATCGGGGTACCTTCACGGGCTGTGTCGATTTTCGCCGCTATAGCCTGCAAGGCCAATTGCGCAGTCTCATCAGCAACCTGCAGGGCCCGTCCGTGCATGTGCCTGGCATCCTCGTAAGCTTCTTTAATGGAAGTTCCCGCCATTATGTCATGAAACTGATTAAACAAGACGTCTTTCCAAGCCCGGGTCAAATCCCGCTGCGGATAGGCAAATCCCACCAGCTTGCCGGCCAGGCTAGCCAGTTTTTCTGCAGAAACCAGCCCGTGCTCCGCCTTCCGGTTGTTCCGTTTAATCTCAGAATGGACTGAATAACAACCGCTGGCATGGTGCTGTAGGTCATCCCGGACAACGGGGAAATCTAAGCCCCGGGCTTCCAAAGCTTCAAAGTATCGAACGGGATCACTTAGCAGGATATCGACATCGGTAGCGGCCTCCGCTGCCTTCTGGATGTTCTGGAGATTCTCCTTGGTCGGACCGCCGCCGTGGTTGCCTACCCCGTAGAAACACATGAGAAGCGGCTGAGATTCCGAAAGCTCGGCCTTGGTTTTCTCAATCTTCTCTACCAGACCATTGCTCCACCCAGAATTGTAGGACATTGGAATCTGGTAAGCCAATACCCGGCTGCCGTCGGGACTCTCCCATTGGAAGATGCGCCCCGGCAGCTCCGGTTTCTCATGGGGTCCCGGCCGCATGAACACATAATAGTCCATCCCGGTTTTCTTCAAGATCTGGGGCAGCATCCCAGAATGGCCGAAGCTGTCGACATTATAGCCTACTCGGATATCAACATTGAATTTCTCCTTGAAATAGCGGATCCCATATAGAGCCTGTCTAACGAAACCTTCATTTCCGGGAATATTACAATCTGGCTGCACCCACCAGCCGCCGACGATGATCCAGCGCCCTTCTGCCACCCTTTCCTTGATTTCCTCAAATAACTCTGGATCGCACCTTTCAACATACTCATACATAGCGGCCTGGCTGGAGGTAAATACAAAACCCTCTGTCTCCTTCATGCGGTCAAGTGCCGAGCGAAAAGTCGCCCGCATAGCCCCTAGTCCTTCAGGCCACTTCCACAACCATACAGGATCAAGGTGGGCATTGCCGATCATGTGGATCTGTTTCCTGTTATTTGCGGCGTGTTTGCAGTTCATGGATAAACCTCCGTTCTTTTTTGTCCTTTTACTTCAGCCCTCAAGCTTTTCCAACGCCAGCCTTCGAAAGGCAGCTTCCATCCAATCTATCCGTTGCCGTGGTATATAACCGTGATCGATTCCCTCATCCATACAGGCAATGAAGCCGCCTGCTGGTCTATGCAGTGTATTGACCAGCAGCTCTGCCTCTGCTTCAATCTCAGCTTGGGTGCCGTATATTAACGTCGTCTGCATGTCCACCGGACAGATAAAGCAGACCTTGCCTCCAAATTCCGAGCCCAGCCGCTCAATACCCAAGAGGTGGGGCTGATTCAAATTGAGGGCACTGGCACCAATGTCTATCAGATCACCAATTATATCATACACATATCCGCAGCTGTGAAAGATGACATCCTTCCCCTTGCCTCTAATCACTTCAAACTGCTTGGCGTACAGCGGTTTGAACACTTCTCGCCAAAGCTTAGGATCAATCATCAAGGTCTTTTGCGTGCCCCAATCATCGGATAACCATATGGCGTCTACGCCGGGAATCTCAAGGATCCTCTGGATCACCGTTAATTCCCATTCAAAGACATTGTTAATCAACTCCATGGCTAGCTTGTGGTTTACATATAGGTCAATGAAAAACTGCTCCATCCCCCGCAGAAAGGTAATCCGGTTCATCCCGCTCAGGCCCACGCTGGCAGCGATATACCGGTCGGGATACAGCTCGATGGTCCTATAGATATTGTCCAGCCTGCCGGGGCCCGAACTACCCGCTCCTTTGATGTCATCAATCCCCCTCCATTCACTAAAGCGCCAATCAACCATTACAGCCTTGTACATGGCATAGACGTTTTCCGGGGGGAGCATCTTCTCGGATGTTATGAGCCGGTGCTATACCGAAGGATTTTGACTCTTGACCTCCGTCAGCTTTTGCCCTGCCAGCTTCATATCATGCTTATCCGCCCTCCCTAAGCCTCGGTGTCATACCAGCCCTCTTTACGCCAAATGTCGACAATCAATTCATAGCGTTCCAAGGGCATTCCCGTATAGACACAGTTTGAAGTGGAGAAAATGTATCCACCCCCCGGCATGCCGTGCCTAAGTGCATACCGGGCAGATTCTATAGCTTCTTCTTGAGTGCCAGTCTGCAGCAAACCGCAGTTCACGTTGCCGATTAGGCACACCTTGTCACCCACCAGACGCTTTACCTCGGCAAGATCCACTCCTCCCTGGGGATCTAAGGAATGAAGCGCATCTGGTTCACAGTCTACGAGCTGATCGAGGATCGGCATAATGTTGCCATCGGTATGCTTAATGGTATAGAAGCCGAGACTTCGGTATCCCTCGATCAACATCGCCAGGTATGGAGTGACAAACTCCGCAAACATGGAGGGGCTGAGAAATGGACCTGCATTGAGGCAGTAATCAGAGCAGAGGGCAAATGCGTCAAGCCCGCCGGCCCTGCTGATGATCTCCGCCTTCTCCAGAGCCCTGTTCACCATAAGCTTTGCTTCTTCTTTGACCTTGTCAGGTTCATCCACAAGGCGATAGCAGAACCTCTGCATCTCTGTCCCGGAGGGAATACTAAAGGTGGCATCTCCATGCATCATCAGGAAGTACTTATCGCCAGACATTTCCCGCACCAGATGAATTAGCCGTATAGTCTCCTCTAACGTATTGGGATTTGGGTGCAGGAATATGGCGCTGTGATCGTATCGTTCGGCTGTCTTGATGTATAGATCAGCCATGTCTTGCCTATGAAGTTCTCTTTCTCTTTCAGTCATTTGATCCCATTGAACATAATCTCGGTGCAAAGGATGTACTCTACCGAATACTTCCATTGTGAGATAGAAGACCAACTCGAAGTGGGGCACCCGCCCACTGGGTTTCTCCCTCTTGAGAGCGCGGATTACTGATTCTCTTGGTGTCATTCCCTCTCCTCCTTTAGGCCGGTCATGTCATAGGTTTCAGCCATGTACGTACCCAAACCAATGGGTCGCTGACGACCTTCTCGAGGAGCAATCTGCCCGCTTCCCTATTGCCATACAACTTGTGGATAGCTGCCTAGACTGCTCAACGAGCTATGTACCAATACACTGTCACCCACTTGAAGCTGCGAGTCACAAACAACATTAACGAAATCTTGCTTGTCCCTTGAGGAGTCGCCGTGGCTTTCGTGATCTCGCCCTTGGCAAGCTGCTACCTCTATGGCATATGAACCTACGCCATTAGAGTTTCTTTGACGATGTGAGATGCAACGACATCTGATCTTCGCCATAAACACTAAACATGTGCTTGAAATTACTGGCAGCAATAATGATAGCGCCTAAGGCACAGATACATCCCCACAAAAGCATTATTCTGGGCCAACTCCAGTAATCTAACAGGGAACCGGTTAGTACACCCATTAGGCCTGCTCCCGCATAGGAAGCGAAATCCAAGAAGCCAGCCACTGTAGAGGCCTTTCCTAGGGCTTGAAACTGTAATGGTATCGATGTCAACAGCAGACTGTTAACCCCGTAGATCAAACCAGAGCAGATGGCAACCGTTAAAACGACAAGAGAATACCTCTGGAGATGAATAACATAGGCTCCCAATGCTACCGTAACGCTTGCCGCCCAGTACAATCCTCCAATGATCCTTCGATCGTCTCCTCCAGTTCTCTGGTTCAGCCAGCCTGCTGCTATAACTCCCAAGAAACCAAAGGGTGGAATCAACAAGGACTGAAAAGTTGCTTCGCTAATTGCTAAGTCCTGGGATTGCATCAGTAGAGTAGGCGCCCAGAGATTTATACCGTCCTTCACCATCCCCTGCAGAGCACTGACTACAGCAAGCAATATCAGTCCTGGTTGGATGAGAAACGCTAAGGATGTTCTAAACCCGGAGTCAAGCTGTCTCTCACTTTCTTCACCCACACTTACCGGAGCAAGTCCAATATCCTCCGGGCAGTTCTTAGCAAAGAGTAGCCAAATGATAGCGACCGCGGTTAGAATTACTGATGGAACCCAAAACACCATCGACCAGTTCCCTGGGTATCTAGCCAGAAGTGAACCTGCAAGAAACCAGGACAACAAAAACCCTCCAACCACAGATGTGCCCAAGAAGGCCGAAACCCTGCCCCTCTGATTCTGAGGTACCCAATTAGATGGCATCTTGACTATCGGACCCCAACCCATGGATTGAAAATACCCATTGATCGCCCACAGAATAACCATATAGCCAAAGGATGAGGCGAAACCTGATAACAGATTCATAAACGCTGTACCCACCAAACCGATGAAAACAATACCTTTAGGGGGCAGAAGGTCTCCTAAGTGCCCGTTTATTAACTGTCCTACGGCATATACCCAGAAGAAAACGCCACCCACTAAACCGACTTGACCAGGCGTCCACCCTAAGTCACCCTGTATCACTGGTAATGCCATTGCCAAATTGACCCGACCCAGATATAGGCTCGCATAGGCTAACCACATTAGAGACTCTATCCTGCGCTGCCAGTAGATGATCGTCATGCTTTCTCTCCTTCGGTAGGTGTTTCTATAGTGACGTTGAGTTCTGACGTGATACATCGTTCTTGTGTCGCATCATGCATTCCAAACTCCCGTCATTGCTTGGTATACCGCCTGGTATTTCTCAAAATGCTTTTCGTATGCCATGTGATGTTCTTGGTCTGGTATTGACACATCATCCATGACAACAACCCTCTCGGATGCCTCTATTGTATCCCTGAGCCATCCCACCCCTACCGCCGCCAAGAGCGCTGCTCCCAATGCCGAGGCATCCGCACACTGGAGCGTCCTTACTGGATAACCAGTCACATCGGCAATGATCTGTCGCCAGACTGCACTCCGTGCACTCCCACCGGTTAAGCGCACCTCGCGCCTATTCACAGAAGCGCCTATGTTAAACAGGTGCAGGTTTTCCTTGAGAGCAAAAGCCACCCCTTCCATGGTCGCCCTGATCAACGCGGCCCGATCATGGCTAGGTGTCAATCCAACGAAGCAGCCCCGCGCGTTCCCATCGAGATGCGGTGTGCCAGTCCCCAAAAGGTGGGGAAGGAAAAGCAGACCATTGCAACCAGGAGAGACTTCACCTGCCAGTTGATCCATGTCATCATAGCTTATCGCACTGACATCGTCACCGGAAGAGATTATACTGCCCCGCAGCCAGGAAAGTGACAGTCCTGCTGACGGAACCGCTCCCAGACCGAATATCCTCTTTGGGAGCGCATGACTAAACAGATACACCTTTCCCAAGTACTGTATCAAGTCACCGTCGATAAGCTGCATAACTTGGCCGGCTGTTCCTATATTGATAACAGCTAGCCCTTCTCGGACAATACCTGCACCGACCAGCGCCGCAGCCAAGTCACCAGCCCCTACAACTACTGGAATTCCACTTTTCAGCCCCAGCTCTTCAGCCGCCGCTTGTCTGAGAGAGCCAGCTACTTCTGTGGAAGGCAAGATGGGCGGGAGTTTGTCCCGGTTAATATTAACTACGTCACATAACCTCGTCGACCAGCTGCCGCTACTCAGGTCATATAACATTGAACCCGAAGCGTCCGATGGATCCGTTGCCCATTCTCCCGTCAAACACCAGCGAAGATAATCTTTAGGAAAACAGATCAAAGACAGGTTCTCCAGAGTCTCTGGTTCATGGTTATGCAGCCATAAGAGCTTGGGAGCGGTATAAGCCGCAATGATGGGATTGTAGGTGATTTCTAATGCTGCAGCACCTAGCCTTTCAGTGATTTGCTGCGCTTCCGCCCCAGCACGCTCATCAGCCCAAACAATGACGGGCCTAATTACTTCTCCATCGTTGCCTACAGCTACCAGGCTGTGCATGTGTCCGGACAATCCTATAGCCGCAACTTCGTTAGAGGCAATCCCGGTGCCCATCAACACGTCACGGACACAAGCGGCCATGGCTTCCCACCAATCCCGAGGGTTCTGCTCCATCCAACCGTACCTTGAATAGTGGGTAGGATAAGCCCTCTTGGCAATACCCTTGATATCGCCATCACGGTCCACAAGAACGACTTTGATGCTTTGGGTTCCTAGATCAATTCCCATTACTACGGGCAGGTTGACCACCTCCTGAACAGAGGCTTCCCCACGACGCAGCCTCAGAGATAAGTGAGTCGGTCTTTGTATAACTCAAGCAGCCGCGCGTTGTGCTCATCCCCGTTTTCAAGATTTCCACTTAAAAACACGGGGATCTCATCAACTTGTTTAGCCAGTATGCTAGCTGTTTCAACCACTATAGCGTTTACCAAGACACAACTGGTTATGGTAGACACGGGGCCAACATAGACAGTCTCTTTGTTGCCCGAAACTTCAACCAAAGCATCACCTACGGGAGCGCCGTTGTCGATTACTAGGTCTAAATCAAGCTCCAGGAGGTTCTTCTTGGCAGGATGACGAGATGGGACTGCTCGAGCATAAGATTCTGATACAAATCCAATTACTTTAGCACCAGCTTCTTTGGCCGCCAAAGCTACATCTATGGGGACTGGATTTCTTCCGGAAGCTGAGAACACGATTACACAGTCACCGGCTCTTACGCCGTTCTCGCTCACCAGTATCCTACCGTAACCAGGAAGTCTCTCCATCTTGGAACTCAGCGTCACGGGGCGAACAGACACATCTAGGCCAGGCGCAAACAGGGGGTTGATCGGTATCAGGCCCCCAGCCCGATAGACCAGTTCTTGCACCATGATGGATGAATGAGTAGCTCCGAAAGCCCAGATACGACCACCATTGAGGATGGTAGCGGCAATGATCTCTGCGGCAGTTCGGATTCTCTCACTTTGTCTACCCACGACCTCATTGATGAGCGCTACTACCCTTCTGACATAATCTTCCGCAGCCAACTCCTTCAGAATACGTTCTAACTCAGATTACTTTGTCCTCCCCGTTCCAGTAACATCGACGGTCACTATCAAACGCGTGCTATCGCCGGTGTCAATTAGCCAACTCAAAGTACCCCTATCCCATGGCTGCTGGTGGTTCTTTCTCCCATACAAATCATCTAATACTCCCACTGAACCGATGACATTCCATGTTCTAGACTGACGACCATTTTACAAAGTGTCTAGAGAAGAGCGGGTGCTGACAAAAGGAGAACATCGCCTTCGCTCCCTAAGTCCAGTTATTCTCATAGGGCCAATCACCCTTTCTAAGGTGAAAAGGCGAAATTCACCCGCATGATGGTGATACCCATCAGTCAGCACGACAGGTGCACAGAACGTAGACCCAGCCCTTGCCCTGCGCAATAATAACTAGGACTCCTCACAGCCCTTGTGTGCAGGCGGATCGGTCTCCTCAATAAGAAACCACCCCTCAAAGCGGCCCGGTCTCCTACTGCATTAACACCTATTCCAGCCGTGGCAAGGGTGGTCTCATCTCTATAGTCTGTTGGCTAATATAGCCTGTGTTCCTAGTCCAATGAGTAGAGCCCAGACAACACTGAGCAAGGTGCCGATAAGATAATACTCGGCAAAGCCCTGTTCTTCAGAAATCCTCTTGTACCGAGTGATGGACTTGGCAGTAAGTAGGAAAGCCACCCCCTGTAGAGAATCAGTCAGGACCAAAATGTAGATCAACAGCCTTTCTAGAATACCAATATACTTGCCCGTAGAGTTCTCTGAGTCTCTAAACCCCTTTACATTAGCAAATATGGTATCGAGGAAGTTCCGTACAATTATGGCTCCAACACAACACACAAGAATGAGCCCCGAAGCAACAATAGCTATCGCTCCAACATCGTAGGAGAAGGCCCCGGTAGGAAGCGGAAGGACAATCTGGTAGAAGGTCATAACTGGCACACTAGGCGGGCGATCAAAGAGTCTCCATACCCATACAAGCATTGAGCAATGGAGAAACTGGTCAACAAATAGAGTCACTAAACCTAGCTGTTTTCTGGGATGGCGACGTGACCAAAGGAAGAACCACAAGCTCATCAATAAGTCCAACAAAACATGTCCAGCTGTCAATAATCCTGCCGCGAACAGCGCAGTACGCCATCCATAGATGTGTAATGCAAATGACGTAGCCAAAAAGGTAATCACTCCATGGGTAAAGCAATATGAGCTGAAGTCTACAGGCTGAGTCGGGGACATCTCATAGGAACCAAAGAGGAAGTCTGCAGTAAGATGTGCCAGTACCAATAGCCAGAACATTGTCACGGTCGATACCACCTCACCCACATAAAGATACCTGATAAAGTCAACCGTCTAGAGTCAACAAGAGACTAGCGGCCGAGCGCAGAGCCTCCTCTGCTTCCCGCACTGCATTCCAGTGGGCAGCCTGACAGCGTTTGTGCACGTTCTGTGGGGCTATGCCTAACCTATCAGCGGCAGCAGCATAGGTCCCCGCGGCCTCATAGACGTGAACAGCCTCCCACTGCGCTTCAGTCCAATCTAGCTCAATGTTATCGAGGAGCACCAGTACGGCATTGAGCAGTTGATCTAGAGCTGCCTCTCCACCGGTCACAATCTTTGTTCTGGGCTGCCGACTACTCTTCAGTTCATCCAAGGCAGAACGGGCGCGGAAGAAGGCTGGACCATTGAGTTCCCAGGGATTTTCTGTTAACCTGCCAGTATGAATCCCAAGTCCAATACCAATTCGCTGATGCAGAGGGCGACAGGTATAGCGCAATATCCGCAATACCTCGGGAGCGGTCAGCCAGCCTGTGAGTACCCCCTGGATCTCATCTCCCCGAGACATGGTGAAACCGGCTACTAGCTGCGGGTGATGGAGCTTGGAAAGCCGATTTGGAAGGGTTTCTGTTTCACCGCTCATCATCCGAGACTGTACCACGTCAGCGGTGATTACGGTTATTCTCATGGATTTATCACCCTTTCAGAGGTGAAAAAGCAGAATTCACCTATGCAAGGGTGATATTCGCCAGTCGATAAACGAAATCCTACACAGCTATTCTCTCAAGACCAAATCCTGTCCAGCCCGCATATCTGCACCATGAGCTCATCAGAGACCAAGCTATCGGCTACTTGAGTGACTGTCAGACCACCTCATACATGCTGGGGACACGGAAAAGGCCTGCCGAAAGGCAGGCGCTGATTCTACCTAACAAGTCATTTCGTTTACCTCTCTCCCCAAGCCAGCCCCTCATCCAACATTGCCAAGTAATTATCTACATTGACATAGTTGGCTACCGAGTTCCCGGAGCCAAGGGCATACGGCCCCCTAGGCATGCAGGTATCAAGGATTTCTGCAACATAGTCCCGAAGACTTGCCTCGTCAAGACGGCAGAGTTTGTCCAAGTCGACTCCCCCAAGAGGGGTGACCTCTTGGCCGTACCGCTCCTGGAAAACAGTCACCGGCTCTATCTCATCTTCAAATGAGTGCTTGGCATCGATACCGACGTAATCAATTAAGTCCCTCATGATAGCGCTCAAGTCTCCACAGGCATGCAGAAAGTACACCAAATCGTGTTTATGGGCAAGGTCAGCGAGCCGTTTGTGGTAAGGAAGCACGTATTCCCGCAAAAAATCTGGCGGCATCATTGTGGCCGTTTTGAAGCCCATATCATCTCCCTGGAAGAAACCCACCAGTTTATCTAGACCCACAACCTGCTCATACCATGATAGGATGATGTTGCCAACTCGGTCAAATACCGCCTTAACCAACTCCGGCTCATCATACATGAGATAGCAAAGATTGGTGTATCCGAGAAGATCATGCATGCAAATCTCTAGGACTCCTGAGGAAGGACAAACAAGAATCCCCATGCCTTCAGGGAGCATCTCTGACACCCGTTCAAATACAGTTAAGTCCAATCCCTCTACCGATGGCCAGGGGTAGTTCTCAAAATCCTCCCAACTAGATATCGGGCCTGTACCTTGATTAACCCATGATCTTTGCTCCCTTTGCAGTGCAGCTGTATCTTGGGCAGTCCTACGCTCAGTTGGGAAGTGCAGCCCATCCTTTCCCATAGGCACCATCCGCACATAATCATAACCCAGTTGATGCCATACCCGGATATGGTTCTCCCAGTAGGCTATCTGACTTTCAGTGTCATCAGGAGATGGCTCAATCCACCGTCCATCCAGGTACTTCTCTAAAATGTACCGGAGGACTTCTCCATCTAGGAAAAGCTCAACAAAGTGAACTCTTGAAAACGGCATGTGCTCCTTTATTCCCTTTACAAAACTTGCTACATCTGGTTGGGGACGTCTGGTGAATATCCTCATTTGCGTACTCCTCCTTTGAGTGATTAGGAATACGACCCGTATTCACGGGCAACTTTGGCCATGAAGAGCCAGCGTTCGGCTAGTTTAGGCGTGTATAGTCCGGTAGATGTTCCAGCAAGAATGTAACCGCCTCCAGGTGCCGCTTTGTCAATACATGACTTGCATAGTTTTTCCAGTTCGTTCAAGGGAACAGACGAAATAACAGCCATATCGTCAAGATTCCCAACCAGGCACACTCGATCACCTATGCGTTTCTTGGCATCAGCCAGACAAACATCTCCACTTGGAGGCGCCTCCAGGGGGTCAAGAGAATGGCATCCAATAGAGGCAAATTCCTCCAGGAGTTCACCGACCCTGCCGTGTGAGTGTACGTGAACAGTGCCTCCTGCTGAACGAATCAGTTTCGCAACTTCCCTATCATATGGCACAACAAGTCTCCTAAAACTGTCTGGCCCCATTAGTGGTGGCACTGCCAGCTCCGGTCCAACAATCCTGAAATGCTTGATGCCCTGCTCCAGACATTTTTCAACGAAGATCAAGATTCTCTCTTGAGCAGTATTCATTAAGTCGATAATCATGTTCGGATTATCCATATAGTGCATCATGAAATCTTCTGGTGAAAACCATGAACCGGGAAAGTAAATTGCACTAGGAATGTCAGCTAAGACCAGTCCTCGCTCTCCTATTCTCTCGTCCCAATGCCTCCATAATTCCACATCTACTGCCGGTGGTTCGTAAGGAATCGAGTAAAACTTCTCTATATCATCCGCATTTTTGAAAGGAAACTCTCTAACCCAAGAGTACTGGGTCTCCTCTACGGCAACAGAGACTAAGTTACCGGCAGGTGTATGAATAATTGTCGTTATTTCATTACCTTCACGCATTGCTTCAGTGATGGCAACAGCTTTTTCACCCATCATTATATGGGAGGACAGAGTGAGAACCAGGATTAGGTCAGTTTCCTCGAGGAATTCCTCAAACACCTTCTCGCCGGCAGCATTAATCCATCCTGTAGTGATAAATGGAGACATAGGCACCCTATCAGGCTGTTCAAGGTGCATGGCACTTAGAATGCGGTTCCTGGAATCCATCATAATCCCCTTTCTATGCCTTCATCCCTGTCAGCGCTATCCCGCGAACAAAGTGCTTCTGCAGAGCAAGGAAAACCAGAACGGTGGGTGCTATAGTCAACACAGTAGCAGCCATAAGAACGTTATACTGAGGTCCCGTAAACATGTTTTGGTAAAAAGCCAAAGCTAGAGGGAGAGTTCTCATTCTATCGGAACTAATGATGATAAAAGGCCATAAGAATGCATTCCACTGCCACATGAACGTAAATATCGTCAGGGCTGAAAGAGCCGGCTTCACATTAGGCATTACAATCTGCCAGTATAGTCGGAACTCCGAGCATCCGTCTATGCGAGCGGCATCGATCATATCATCAGGAATCGATTCTATAAACTGTCTCATAAGAAAAATCCCAAATGGACTTACTACTGACGGTACTATTAGTCCCCAATAGGAATTGGCCCAGTTAAACTTAACCATCATAAGGTACAATGGAATCATGACGACCTCAAAGGGCACCATCATCGTGCTTAAAACACCTATGAACAGAGGCGCCTTGCCGATGAAGGAGTATTTCGCAAAGGCAAACCCAGACATAGAAGAGGTAAGAAGAACTGCGGCAGTCACGGCTACTGCAACGATTAAGCTGTTGAGAAAAAACCTAGCAAACCGAATTTCCTTGAATACTCTTGCGTAACTATCAATGCCAAGAGAACTAGGGATAAATATTGGAGGCAGAGCTATAACCTCCCTCATGGATTTGAAGGAGGTGATCACCATCCAGAAGAACGGAAATAGGAACAAGATTCCAACAACAGTCATAAGGACATACC